>CAZXJC010000731.1:0-3260 GCA_964640885.1 uncultured Pirellulaceae bacterium
ATGAATCGAGGTTATGCGCACGGTCCCCTGGCCACACAGACCAACTCTAGCCGTGTTGCAGCGTGGAGTCAACGTCGGGTGAAAAGGGGAGAATGCAAGACAGGCTCGCTTTTGCCCTCGCTGCCACGTATCGCTTCTGTACTTATAGACTTTCCCCTTTTCAAAGTTCTCCGGAGCGATCAGAATGTGGGTTGAGGATAAAGGTTTTCAATGTAACGTTTTGACAAGGGGGTTTCCGATGACCAGATTGCTGACTGTTTTCTTTCTAGTGTTTACATCCATTGTGGCTCAGGGCGATGAGGCGGGGCAGGCTACTCTAAGTTTTGTCAGACCCTTTGACCCGATGACAGTGGCACAAAATGTAAAGCTGAAGATTGGCAAAAACGAGGTTGCAAAACTTTCAGTCGGAGAATCTTTTCAAACAACCATATCTCCGGGAAAGTATACATTGCAAACCAGCGTGGGATGGAGTCTCGGTGTTCCCAACGTTACCGGTTACAATGGTGCGCGAAAATTCAAGAAAATATATACGCTTTCAAGTGGAGAACGTTTTTTTAAAATTCATTTTAAGCCTTCCCTCATGGGAGGAAAGCATGAGATTATTGAAATAACGGGAGCCGCTTTTGGGTCTCTCGTTGAGTCCGATTCTGTAGAAACCCAATAGGGCAGGTTTCGTTGGGAGAGTAAGCCGTTTGGTTTTATGGTCAACGGAAGGTGAGTGATGGCGATGGGGAAACTACAACAAGTGTTGTGTGGAGTCGATGGCTGCTGAGAAGGCGATGGACGAAATGTGGGGTGAGGCGGCCGCGAAGAGCGGAACGGCTCAGGGTAAGGGCCTACTGTTCCGGGACGGGAACTACGCGATGTTCATTCACTGGGGACTCTACTCCCAGTTGGGTGGGCATTGGAAGGGCCGGACCTATTACGGTATCGGCGAATGGATTATGCACCCGGGCATGGCCGGGATTCCGTTGGACGAGTACATGGATATCGCCAACGACTTCAACCCCGTGAAATTTGATGCCCGGGCAATCGCGCAGCTGGCAAAGGACGCCGGTATGAGGTACATTGTCATCACTAGCAAACACCACGAAGGGTTTGCACTTTTCAAGTCCGCCGCGGACCCCTTCAACATTACCGATGCCACGCCGTACGGACGTGATCCGCTGGCGGAACTGGCGGAGGCCTGCCGGGAAATGGGTCTCGGCCTGGGGTTCTACTACTCGCAGTATCAGGACTGGACTGCTCCCGGGGGTGGGGGCGGTCCCGAGACGGATGCCGACGGCAACGCTGTGAGCTTCGACGAGTATTTTTGCCGCAAGTGCTTGCCACAAGTAGAGGAAATTACGACTCGCTACGGCCCGATCGAGTTGATCTGGTTCGATACTCCGGGGGACATTGGCTTGGAATACGTTGAGCAGCTTCTGGAGGCCGTCCGCCGTAACCAGCCGGATGCCCTCGTCAACAGCCGTATTGGCCACGGTCTCGGCGATTACGTTTCGTTGGGCGATATGGAAGTGCCGGTCAAGAGCGTGGATGGTTTGTGGGAGACTGTGGACACGACCAACGATTCCTGGTCGTACGCGTGGTACGACGAGAACTGGAAGCGGCCCAAAGAACTTCTCGAACGCCTGCTCTCGACGATCGCCCGGGGCGGAACCTATATGCTGAACGTTGGGCCGCGTGGAGACGGCACGATTCCTGAACGCGCGGCAGAATCTCTGCGTGCGGCGGGACGCTGGATTGCCCGTTATCCTAATGTCGTTTACGGTACGGACGGATCGCCTTGGGGGCATGCTATGCCGTGGGGCGATGTGATCACCAAAAACAATACCCTCTACCTCTGCGTTTTCGACTGGCCGGAGGACCGTGTCCTCCGGCTCCCCGGACTCAAGACGCCAGTCGCATCTGCTTCATTTCTGCGGGACGGGAAAGTCGAGACACTGTCCGTGGGCGGTCGAAACGGATGGGTCGAGATCGCCGTCACGGATACGCGACTGGAACCACTGGTGCCCGTGGTCACTGTCACACTCGAAGGCGTGCCGGAAGTCGATGCAACGCACGGCGTGGATCCGGTCGCCACGCCATCCATCTCGGCGGCCTTCGCTACAGCAATAGGCTGTGATGCGGATTGCAGGCGATGGGGCGAGAAGTTTGGAGAATGGAAGGCCATGGATCAGGTCACGAACTGGGGTGACGATGCCACGGTTGTCTGGGAGGTGGACGTCTTCGAACCCGGCGAGTACTGTGTGGAACTCACTTATGCGGGCAAGGAACGCATGGAGTGGCGTGTGGAGACTTCTGTCGATGATGCCGTCCAGAACAACCAGAATGCGTCGCATCTCTACACGCGGTTTCCGATCGGATGGATTCCGTTCCACAGGCCGGGCAAGCATACGGTGACCGTCCGTCTGTTGCGCGGCGACCGCAAATCGGCGTCCTTGGCGAGCATTCACCTGACGCCCGCCCTGTGAGGCTTCGCTGCGCACTGCCGACAAGAGAGGGGAACCTCCTTGTTTGTGGGACGTGCCGATGGCAGCGTCGTCTGGAAACTGCTCATGGGAGGGGATCAAAACGAAACGATTAAGGATGCGCACCGTCATTCTGGTGCGAAGGGGTGGAGAGAGTTATGAGCCATTCCGATTTTGGAACCAGGGGTAGCATCGATCTGCCCTCTCTCTTGCTGCGTGCCCTATATGGGTAGAGGAGATGTCGCTTAGGTCAATGCTATACGGCGGAAGGATCACAAGTCGGGTCCGCTTGTGTATTTGCTGAATCAGATTGGTTCATGTGTAATCTCAACGGGTGGCTGTTGTGGTTGACCGAGCATATTTCCGTTGTTTGCGCCAGATGCGAAATTTTATGAGGGGTATGGCGGCGGCCGAAGTGAGGAACTTCATTACGGGATAGCGGAACCAGTAGAATCTGCCAAGCCATAGGATAAAGGAAGCTCCCTGTTCCGCGAGGCGTTCGCCGGTGCTGGCTGTGGGCACCGGCAGGTCGTAGACTGGCGCCGGTTTGCCGGCTCGCAGGCGTCGCTCTGTTCGCAAAGGAGCGTTGAGGCCTTTGCGCTTGGTTTGGATCTTGTGGGTCTGGTAATCCGGATCATCAGTAACGTCATGTGCCTCGATGGTGCCGCGTCCGATGGCCTTCATCATGACCTGTTCCCCAATCGCAGTTCTCGCCAGTAGCCTGGAATGTGCCATGAATCGAAATTCTCCGTGTTCGTTGCGGGTCCAGGCGTCGCTGATTGAGATGTC
>CAZXJC010000732.1:0-2777 GCA_964640885.1 uncultured Pirellulaceae bacterium
GAAGTATACCGATCACCATTTCATGAAATATCTCCATCGCGTCACTAACCGGGAGCTTGCCATGTTCTTTGAGGTAGTCTTCCAGCGATCCATTTTCCACGTATTCCATCACGTAGTAGGGTGGTTCTGCATTCCAGCCGACATCCAGTAATTGGACGACGTAGCGGTCGGCTGACAGGAATACCAGTTTTTCCACTTCGTGTGAAAGAAGAGACCAGTCCAAGCCTCCGGAGTGAAGATAGAACTTTACGGCGACTTGGCGACCCGTATTGCGGTCAGTTCCAACCCAAACTTCCCCGTAGGCCCCGCTACCCAGAAATCGATCTAACTGGTAACCAGGCACATTCGTCGGCGGTTGAGATTTCTGCAGGCTTAACTGTTGCGATTGACGCTGGTCTTCGCCACTCTGCTGTTGGGTGAAGTCAGAAGTCATATCGTGAGCCATTTTTTCGGAGACGGTCGATCGGTAACTGCAACAGGTTTTCCCAGATTCAGAGAGATCTATGTTAGTCGGTTTAATTTGTGGTCTGCAAGCTGCCAAATTCAAGATCTTGGAGCTGTTTAGTACTTGCCGGAATGCTTAGAATTGTAGCAGTTGGTCAATTGGAAGGGGCGTTCTTTTCTTTTTACGGGGATTGCATTGCCGTGTGTTCTTTATTGCTTACTAGTGCGTGGCAGATTCAAATTGTGGCGAAACGACTCCTGCTGACTATCAGATTGGGGAACCGCTGGAGGAGACGGGTTTTACTAGTTTTTCTTGGCGTGCTGGTCTTGTTACCCTGCACGGGAAATGCTCAGGCGCCACCGCTGGACGGCAAGTCCGGACGTGAACTGCTGCTGCGCAATTTTCGCCCGGTACCAACCTTGAAAGTGCCTCAGCACTTGCTCAAGCGAGCTAGTTTTCCAGTCGTCGACATGCACACGCATTTTTTTCACAGGCTCAAGCACTCTCCCGATCAACTGGAGCATTTTGTTGAGTTGATGAATCGGCATAACATTGCTGTTTGTGTCAGCCTCGACGGCCGCCTGGGAGAGCGATTTGAAGAACACCGCAAGTATCTTTGGACGAAGTACCGAGATCGATTTCTGATTTTTGTGAATGTTGACTGGATGGGGCCGGGGGATCCGGAGAAACCGGCGACCTGGGATTGTCACCGACCAGACTTTGCTCGGCGTGTGGCAGCGCAATTGGCCAAAGCAAAAATGCAAGGTGCCAGCGGATTGAAACTGTTTAAGCAGTTTGGTCTCGGCTACCGTAATCCAGATGGGTCACTTGTGCGAATCGATGACCAGCGGTGGGATCCGATCTGGAGGGCTTGCGGTAAACTCGGGTTACCAATCATCATTCATACGGCTGACCCGATTGCTTTCTTCCAGCCGATCGATGCCTCCAATGAACGCTGGGAAGAGTTGTCCAGGCATCCGGAATGGAGTTTTCCGCCAGAGAAGTTTCCATCGCGCAAAGAGTTGCTGGCTGCGCGCAATCGAGTCATCGCGAGACACCCCAAGACCACGTTTATCGGGGCTCATATGGCAAATGCGTCAGAAGATCTGGCCACGGTATCGGCCTGGCTGGACAAGTATCCCAACCTGGTCGTTGAGCCGGCATCCCGCATCGGCGAGCTAGGGAGACAGCCTTACAGCGCACGTAAATTTTTCCTGAAATATGCCGATCGAGTTGTTTTTGGTACGGACGGACCGTGGCCCGAAGAACGGTTAACGTATTACTGGCGGTTTCTGGAAACCTGGGACGAGAATTTTCCCTACTCAGAAAAACCGTTTCCACCCCAGGGATTGTGGCGCATTTATGGATTGGGCTTACCGGAAAACGTGTTACGGAAGGTCTATCACGAAAACGCAGTTCGGCTTATTCCGGGGCTAAAGCAGCGGGTAGAACGGTTTTCTCAGTCAAAGCCGTAGCGGGTCCCTGGACGCATTGCTTTGTGGCAGGCTAGCAGCCCTTTGCCGACTGACATTGCGACACCGTCCGGCTTTCACTAAAATCTTGCGAGTATTTGGTTTAACGAAAATATGCAGGGCCTGCTGGTGCCTGTTACGTGAAGCGTTCAGCATGAGTTGAACGTCCAGTAAGATTGAGCCCACCGGATGAGTGATACTGACGTAACTCCTGACCCAACTGAGGATTCCGGATCCCTGGAAGCGTCACGCCGTGACAAGTTGCAGAAACTGGTCGAGCGCGGCATTGATCCCTGGGGCGGTCGTTTTGACGATCGGCAGTGGATTCGAGACATTCGTGCTGCGGCCAGCGAAATTAAGTTTCGTACCGAGGACGGTAACGAGGTGTCGTTGCCGGATATTGAGAGCTTGACTGCCGACGGGGAACGTTTTGACATGCGTCAATGGCGTTCTGAGCAGGGGCCTGGCGAAGAGATCGGTCCCCAAGTGAGGGCTGCTGGTCGGATTCTTTTGCAGCGTGACAAGGGTAAGCTCCGTTTTATCGATATCCAGGATTGGACCGGTCGTATCCAGTTGTTTATTGGGAAACGCCAAGTCGGTGAAGACGATTTCGAGTTGGCTGGGTTATTTGACCTGGGTGACTTAATTGGTGTCGATGGGCGTTTGGGACGGACTAATACCGGAGAGTTAACCATTTTCGCGGAGCGATTGCACTTTCTCACCAAGTCGATTGAACCCCCTCCTGCCAAGCATTTAGGGCTAGTGGATGCCGAGTTGCGTCAACGTCGTCGTTATGTTGACTTGGCCTACAATGAAGGAGTTTTGGAGCGATTTCGTCATCGGACGGAAATCGTGCGTTC
>CAZXJC010000733.1:0-8458 GCA_964640885.1 uncultured Pirellulaceae bacterium
AATGGCAGCCGTGCAATCCAATATGTGGAGCGATCCATCGGGGCCAGCTTTATCTATTCGTCGGCGCTGAAGAACAACGAGCGTTTCTGCAAGACCCTGACCGATACAGTCCTGTGCTTGCTGGACGTGACGTGGTGCGACTAATCAAACACGGTGAAAAGTCAACTGGCGAGCGACGTCATGGTGTCACCTATCGAAACCGTGTCTATCTATTCCGGGACGAATACAGCCTGCAAGAGTTTCGCAAGGCACCGACTTTCTTTTCCCGCGAAGCGCTCAAGCGAATGCCAATCCAGCGTTAGGGCCAAAGCCTCGCATGATGGCAATCCCTAGCAACACCAGCAGGATTCCCAACAGGCCCACCACGATTCGTGCCATCAGCCGTCCCAGGCGCTGGTCCAGCCAGCGCGTCTTCCAGGATTGGAAATACCATTGGATATTGACTGCGCTGACAACTATCAGGAACAAACCGGCAGCTACGGCAACCAGGCCCACCACCACGTCTTGAACTTCCATTGTCGGCACTTCCTTCCGGCCAGTTCATGGCCCTGGCTGACAATCAGCCCTGTAACGATCAACCCGGCGACTGCCAGTTACCAATTCGCTCAACAGCTTGCTTCCAAATCGCATAACGCTGATCGGCCTCACTCGCTTCCATCTGCGGAGCAAACTCGCGATCAAGTGCCCAGTTACGGGCAACATCATTCGTATCGTTCCAGTAGCCGACAGCCAGGCCTGCCAGGTAGGCAACGCCCAGAGCAGTTGTTTCGGAGACAACCGGGCGGCGAACGACCACATCGAGCAAGTCAGCCTGGAATTGCATCAGGCTGTCATTGACACTCGCTCCGCCATCGACTCGCAAAGCGGCCAGTTCGATATCTGCATCAAGCATCATGGCATCGAGGACATCACGAGTTTGAAATGCCATCGATTCAATCGCGGCCCGAGCCAGGTGCCCCGCCTGTGTACCACGTGTCAGTCCCAAAATAGCGCCACGCGCAGAAGCATCCCAATAAGGTGCTCCCAAACCGACAAAGGCCGGCACTACGATCACCCCATCGCTATCATCGACGCTGGCAGCTAGTGCTTCTACCTCAGACGAACTCGCAATCAACCCCAGTCCGTCTCGTAACCATTGTACGACTGCCCCGGCGATAAAGATCGACCCTTCCAGGCAATAAACAACCTCGTCATTAAGTCCCCAGCCGATGGTTGTCAGCAATTGGTTCTTGGATACCACCGGTGTGGTCCCCGTATTCATGAGCATAAAACAACCAGTCCCATATGTGTTCTTCGCCATGCCAGAAGTAAAACAAGCCTGCCCGAACGTAGCCGCCTGCTGATCTCCGGCGACACCCGCAATCGGAATTGGGTGCCCAAACATATCTGGCGTCGTCTCTCCATAGACACAACTGGAAGCTTTAACCTCGGGCAGCATGGCCTGGGGAATATCCAGAATCTTCAATAATTCATCATCCCAGTCGAGCGTGTGAATATTGAAGATCAAGGTGCGACTTGCATTGCTGTAATCGGTAACATGGACCGCACCACCTGTTAATCGCCAAATCAAGAAGGTATCGACTGTACCAAAGAGGATCTCACCGCGTTCGGCACGAGCTCGCAGCCCCTCTTGGCTGTCAAGCAGATGCTTAATCTTAGTCCCGGAAAAATAAGCATCCATGACCAGTCCTGTCTTCTCACGAAAGACTGGTTCCACACCATCGGCTTTCAGTTGAGTGCAGATATCTGCCGTCACTCGACTCTGCCAAACAATTGCCGGGCCTACCGGTTTACCGGTCTGTGCATCCCACAAGATGGTCGTTTCCCGCTGGTTGGTGATTCCAATGGCTGCCACGTCCTGCGGACCAATCTCGGCCTGTTTCAAAACATCCCGCGCCGTTGCCAGTTGGCTATCCCAAATCGCTTCCGGGTCATGCTCTACGTGGCCAGGTTGAGGTAAAATCTGCGGAAACTCCTGCTGAGCGACCGCGACAATGTTGCCATCGTGTCCGAACAGAACCGCCCGACTAGAGGTCGTTCCTTGATCCATTGCCAGCACGTATTGAGCCATTGCACTTCCTCAAGATCCTCAGTTATCGGCTGATTCCGATTCTGATTGATCCTCTGAATGCCAGCGGGAAATCATCAGGCGGTAGAGTTGCACTCCGATGATTCCTCCCAAGAAAGGTCCTATGATCGGAACGAGATACCACGTCGTATTCGGTGAGCGGAAGACTTGGCCACCCCAACCCGCCAACCAGGTAAAGAGTCGTGGCGAAAAATCACGTGCCGGGTTAATAGCGTACGCACAGTTTGCTCCCATCGACATACCGATCATCAACACGACTGCTCCGATCAGCAGCGGCGCCATATTCGACTTCGGTGCAATATTCCGTTCGTCTGTCAGGGCGCAGATACAAAGCAACAACAGCGCCGTGCCGACCACCTGATCGAGAAAACCGCTCCAATTGCTGATCCACCGGCGAGTGGAAAACTGACGTGGATAGGTAGCCCAGATTCCGGCAGTTTTCAGAGTCCGTGGTGGAGGATCCTCCGCAGTGACTGTCATCACTTGGGCAGCCCCCTCGCTGCTCTCTTCGGCGTTCTCTTCAACAACGATTTCTTGAGCGCGAGCAATTTCATCAGCATCAATTGCTTCGAGGTAGACAACGTAGATTAAGGCAGAAGCCAGGAATGCTCCAATGAACTGCGCAGCCATGTAGGGCAAAACCTTGGACCAGGGAAACTCGCGATTGACTGCTAGTGCCAGAGTCACAGCAGGATTGATATGCGCACCAGTGATGCCACCTGCAACATAAACACCAAAAACGACCGCCAAGCCCCAACCAAGATTAATGGATAAATAAGTACCATATTCTTGATCCCCCAGGCTCACCTGTGCATTGACGGCCAGACCGAAGACCATCAGTACCAGGGTGCCGAGAAACTCTGCGAAGAATTCTTTTTTGTCAACGCGAAACATACTGACCTGCTGATTTTCCATATCTCACACCGAACCGGCTTCCGTCGGCTCGTAGAACGCCAGGCAATCCGTCCTATGCGCTTCGTTGATAAAATCTATCCCATAATCCCAACAGGCTCCACCCAGCTAAAGAGCCAAATACTTTCGGCAGATCTTTACCAGGCAAACTACCGGAAGAAGCCCCCGCAAACACCGAGCGGCAGCCACAATCCCAAGATTTGGTTTGGCCCATCAGAACATCATGGGTATGATAACAGCAGACCTTCATGAAATCTTCATTCTTTGACTATTAAAAACCGCCCGTAATTATTTCTTCTGGTCTCTACCACGATGCTCAGCCAGCTTTCTTTTTCCACTCGCGATTGTCCGTTGATTCGGTTTGTCCTGGTGCTGTTATGCCTTGCTGGCCCAACAGTTTTGAAAGCTGCCGACACCAGTAAACCCGTTCTGTTGAGATCCCATCAATGGCTGCGAGGGCGTGCTTTCCAGCAACAACTGCAGAAACCGCTGCAAGCCAACTGGTCCGGAGTAAGACTACAAGACTTGACCAGCAGTATTGCGAGAAGCCAACGGATCTGTATTTTCTTGGATCGCCAGGTTAATCCTGACCAAACGCTCGATTTCCGCGCTACCGGAGCCTCCCTGGAAAGAACCTTACAGCAACTGGCCCAACAACTAAAACTGGGAACCTGCAAGATCGGAGACTGCATCTATGTCGGGCCTGTTTCTACAACCAGTCGCCTGGCCACGATCAGCGAGATCAAGCGTCAGCAACTGCAAGACGCACCGGCTCCGCTTAAGCGGCAACTAACCGCCGCCGGCTGGGAATGGCCGCAACTCTCCACGCCGGCAAAACTGCTGGAACTGCAACTAACTGCCGCTGGCTTGCAACTGGCTCCCACCGCTCGCTTACCGCACGACTTGTGGAGAGAGCAAACTTTCCCCCCGCTCGATTTCGCTCAGCGACTGACCATCGTACTGGCCGGCTTCAACCTAACCTTTCACCTTGACCTGCCAACCCGGCAAATCCGCTTGGTCCCACTGCCCGCGCGAGCCACCTTAACACGCTCTTACACGCAAAAGCTTTCGGCTGCCAACCTGGCCAAAATAAAAAAACGGTTTCCGCAACTAATCATCAAGCAAACTGAAAATCAACTTGAGGCCCAGGGAAGTTACGAAGACCATGAACTGCTGGCGAGGTTATTACGCGGCGAAACGGTTCGCACCGTTACGCCCCAGCCAGGTGAGAAACGATTTACCTTGCGGGTCATGAAGGCATCGGCGGGAGCTATCATCAACTCGGTCGTTCAGCAGCAAAAGTGGACAGTGCAATTCGAGCCGGAGGTTGCCACGCGTCTCAAAACACTGGTCACCCTCGACGTTACCGAAGTAACGCTCAACGAACTGCTAGAAAAAACACTAGGTCCACTCGGCTTGACTTACCAGCTAAAAGACCAGCAACTGACAATCACAGAAAAGTGCCCGTAGCGACCAGGCCGTGACACCTCGCCGGACCTGCTAACCCTTCAATCCGCCAAAGCCTTTTCCAGTTCAGCTGTAATCGAGGATTCAATCTTGCCTCGGAAAGCGATGGCGGCAAAGGGGAGCGAGCCAGCGAGCTTCACCAGGCTCTCTTCCACCGTCAAAACCCCGTCAATGGTAAAGCCATAGGTAGTCAGAGAGAAGTTGAGCACATTTGCGTCCCATTCTCCATCCAACTTGCTTACCTGGTCCTTGTAACGCTCACGCACTCGATCCAAGAATGTTTTCAAACGTTCGATCGCTGCTTCCTGTCCCAACTGATGTCCTACCTCGCTACCAAAGCCGGGCATACTTTTTCCTTTCAACATCATCTCGAATTAAAATCCGGCTCACTCATCGACACTAAACAGATCGATAAACCGGTTAACCTCTTTTCAAAGCTGGTCGTAGTGTAACAAAATCACCCGGCCGGAGGAAACCGCGGCTGGCTTACACCTTGGCGAACCGCCTCAACCGCATTCCCAAAGCAGTTGAATCCCCTACAATAGCGGGGCTGATCTTTGTCTTCGCAACCACTTTGCAGACCCTACCGATGAAATCGACCTTCTTCCGATACCCCAAACTGCTGACACTCGCATTGATCTTTCTCTGCGCTGGAGGTATCAGCTGCTGGGTGTTGTTCGGACCGCTACCAAATCCCAGCGACGCTGGCATTCGCGACTTGGCACGCTGGCTATTACAACGAGATATCGTCAACGAGCCACGAAAAATCCAGGTCTCGCTGGTCAATCGACTACAAACAGAACTGGAATCAGACTTTGCCTTACCTAGTCAACGTCGCTGGTCCGACAACTCGCACGACCAGTTATTACGCAACGTAGTTTTCCTGGGAAAAATCTGGTTCCAGGAACGTTGCCGACAGTACCACGGATTGGACAAGCCAGAGCGACTAGCTTTTTTGGAATCTCAATTGGCAGTCGTCTCTCGTTGGTCTTCATTGGAAACCCAACTGCTGGACAACCAGACTTCAACTTCAGGCTCACCGTCTTCACCATCTACCGTGCGATTATTCGAAAGGATTGAAACTTGGGTTGATGAAGCCCAGGGTGAAGTACTGAGTCGTCTTACATGAGCAATCCAGGATGCCTCTCTCTGCTCCCTGGCAACAGACAACTTGGCTGACCATTCGATGGAGGTACGACGCGACCTGGCAGACCGAATCACCAGTTTCCTAAACAAAGCGGGCAATGGGATCGGTAACCGCCTGCAACTTCAGCCATCACATTACATACGGTTGTCAGAAAATTCACTCGTGCTAATGGAAGCCTGGCTTATCAATCGCGCAATGGAATTCCAATTGCTCAGTCCGCAAGAAAAGAAACCGTACGTCGAAAACCAACTCAACCAAATGAAGCAATGGAATCTTGGCAGCCTGCTGGACCCGCCCGCAGAAGGGCAAAACAACTCACCTCAACAAAGCTCCTTAGACAGCTCGATAAAGTTACTTAGCCGTATCCTGCCACACTTGGAAACTTGGATTAACCGCGCCGAACCAGCGCAACAAGAGGCACTGCGCGAGTTAATACAACAATTTCAATCGCAGCTGATCAAGAATCAGTTCCGCAAGACGCGATAACTATCGGCCCCGGTTAGGACCTGCGCAGCGGCCTTCATGCGTTTACTGAAACACCCGTGGCAATCCTATTCAGGAATTTGCTCACTGTCATTGTAAGTACGCCGATCTTCTGGATGCCAGAGTGGCAAACCGCGTTCGATGCGAGCACTGAGAGCGGCGAGCTTCTCGTCCGTCCCAGGCAACGCCTCGGTAGATTCATATTCTATTTCTGACTGGTCTTCAGGCTCGTAATCCCAAATGCCCATCTTAATCGCATCGAGCACCGATTGTGGCACGGCTTCTCTCCTATCCATCCAAAGAAGCAAAAAAGAAAATTATCGAACGTTTCGTTCCCGCTACCTCACCACTCTGTCCCTAATGACGAGTAACAGGACCCGTGAAATTCACACGGTGAAACCCAAGTATCGGACTCCCCATGTGGAAAGTCAAGCAACTGAAGAAAATTATTTTGCCAACCCGTTGCAATCATCCGTCCACAAGTTCAGCCAGCAAAAACGGAAGACCCACTAGCGTCACAAACGGCTCGCAACTGCTTCACGAGGTCGGCTTCCAACGGCCCTGTCCGAGCTCCACGACAAACAGCACCACGAACAGCCATAAACCGGACACCGGTAGCCACCAGTAGCGGCTGATGCTGGGCCTGAATCGATCCAGCAGCCACTACAAACAGGCCATCTGAAGCTGCTTGGGCCACCACGTCAGCTAATTGGCGATGGCTCCAGTGGTCAAAGAGATTTCCAGCTCGTTTGTCGAAAGTATCTAATAACAAGCATTTACAGCCAGCCCTGACGCCCTCTTGAAGAATTTGCCGCCAATCTGGTGCTGCTGCCTGTTGCTGATCGACGTAACAGACAGCAACTCGCCCCACATCGGTCGGCAAACTAGCCCAGGCCTGCTGCCAACGCTCTGGCCAGTCGGGCAACTCGGCACAACCGGCCAGCCCAATCTTCGCATAATGGGTATTGGCGGGCAGTTGAGCTGCCTGCAAGGGATCAAAATCGCTTAATTCTCCGAGGGCAACGCTTAACAAGGCCTGGTCAGCAAGCACCGTCGCAACCTCTCTCCAAACCTCCGCCGAAGCAGCTCCCAGCGATCCGTAGCGGGGCTCCTTCACATCGACAATATCGGCTCCCCCCAAAAGAGCTGCTCGAGCCTCGTCGGCACTGCGAACACTCACCAGCAAACCAGTCATATGCCTTTTTCCTTCTGGCGCTGTTGCCGATGGATCGCAGCCAACTGGGAGTTCATTTCCTTGACGAGGACTGGCCCCATCGGTTCACACCAAGTTCCGCGAATCGTGATATAGCCATCACACCACTGCCCCAACTCCGGACGCACATCCCGTTGGTGCCAATCGGTAGCTGCCTCAGCTAAGCGAACGACAATGGACCGTGTTTTGATCAGTTCTTCACCAGGCTCTTGTTGGCTGCCAGGGGCCAACATGGTGTCGGTTTGCCCCAGAAAAAAACATTCCACGACACTGACTGGTACATGAATCGGCCGTCGCCTGCGAAGAAACAACAGCAAATCTCCCTGGTGGTAAGCTACCCGTGGCTGACAAACGTGCATGATCAACAGGGCAACTCGGATCCAAATCAAAATGGCCACCAGTGCCACAGGAACTTTCAGTGCCCAGTGGGCATCTTGTCTCCAGAGAACAATCGTCACTGCAGAAGCGGCCAGGGCCATTACCAGCAGGACGGCGATGGCGGCCACAAGCACCCGTCGATTCGGTCGCAGCCAAGATTCGGGCTTTTGCTCGCTGGGAAAGAATGTTGTCATGATGTCATTATGACCTACATCTTAGCTGTCCGACCAGATGACAGAGAGTGAGAGAATCAGATTCCTTGAGCATCCTCAGCGAGACAATTTTTCATCTGCTGGTCAATCTCCAGCGGATGGTCTAAGATGATCAGCCCCACGAATTGATCATGGGGCAATACCTTCTATCCTTAAATGCCAGCCTTCCTGTCGCGTGCAACACCAAACCATCACCACCGATGAGCAATTGCACGACTTATGCAGTGATCTTAAACAGGCCGAGGTAATCGCGTTTGACACCGAGTTTGTCTCCGAAGACAGTTACCTGCCGGAGCTCTGTTTAATCCAAGTTGCGGCCGGTGATCAAATTGCGTTGATCGACCCTTTAACGATCAACGACATCACCCCCTTTTGGGAAACGCTTGCAGAACCCGGTCATGTAACGGTCGTTCATGCTGGTCGCGAAGAGTTGCGTTTCAGCCTGTTTGCCATCGACCAGCCGCCGCACGCCTTATATGACGTCCAAATTGCAGCTGGCATGATAGGGCTCGAATATCCTGCGTCCTATGGAACTCTCGTCCATAAACTACTCAGTA
>CAZXJC010000734.1:0-5101 GCA_964640885.1 uncultured Pirellulaceae bacterium
TCATTATCTATCGGCGCAGGAATCTCCATCCCCATCAAGGACCATGTACCTCTACTGATATAGCGCCAGTTGGGCTGCGGCACGAGCAATTCACTTGTTGGTACCGCCACCACGGCACTGGCCGTGTCATGCGTTCCAGGCAAGACAACCTCTATCCCCGACATACCAGTCGCTTCCTGAACCGACCTGCGCAAGTCACCCAATTTCGTTCCCGGTGGGGTCACCGGACCTAGCAAATCACTAGGCAGCTCCAGCCTCGCCAACAGGTCTCCTGCCCATTGCTGTTGCTGGGGATCAAAGAACTGAGTCGTCGTGGCGTTGGTAAACTCGTTTACCTTCTCACCCGTCATTAACCAGTGAAACAGATCAGGGATCATCAACAACCGCTCCGCCGCAGCCAGCACCGCCGAGTCCGCTTTCTTGAGAGCCAGCAACTGATACAAGGAGTTAAACTGCATGAACTGCAGCCCGGTTTGGGCAAATACCTCTTCGCGAGGTACCACCGCGAATACCTCGTCCATGAGACCATCCGTATGTGGATCACGGTAATGACGCGGATTGGCTAATAATTCATCTCCAGCTCCCAGCAACCCGAAGTCCACACCCCACGTGTCGACTCCCACACTGACAACCTGGTCATTGAATTGGCCAGCCGCAATTCGTAAACCCTTGAGCATCTCCTGCCAGAGACCGAGCAAATCCCAATAACAACGATCACCAACCCAGATCCCGCCATTGGTGAAGCGATGGATCTCGGCCAGTTCCAATTGGGCACCGTCAAAACGGCCCGCCACCAGACGGCCCCCTGAAGCTCCCAAATCAAACGCCAAGTAATCCTGTTCTGCAGCCATCGTTGCTCCCTATTTGGCTTCGCGACAATTAAAGAGTTTACCGAAAAAATGCCGATAAAACAGTGACTGACCTAATTGTTTACTTTGTTGATAAACATTATGATTATTAGTCTCCCTCGCCAGCAGGATCTAACCAACTGGCTGAGCCGGGGAGGGAGCCAGGAGTGATCCGCCCATGAGCGGCCCCACATTCACACCCAAAACCTCACAACCTGCCGACCTCCCGCTGCGCAAAACCGACCCCCCAGTCCCCTTTGAACCGCTCCAGCCAACCGAGGAACTATTAGCGGAGCTGGCAGAGCAGAGCGACCGTTTAGAGACTGCCAGTCCCACTGAGATTCTGAGTTGGGCAACGCAACGTTTCGCCCCGTACTTCAGCATGGCGACCGCCTTCGGTCCCGAAGGTATGACCATTATCCATATGCTGGCAGAAATCGCGCCGGAAACACCGATCTTCAATCTCGACACTGGTTACCAGTTTGCCGAGACCTTGGAATTACGGGAGCGAGTGAAGGCCAAGTACGGAATCGAAGTGGCACTCTTGAAACCAGAACTGACCGTTGAACAATATGAATCATTACACGGCGGTCCTGTCTACAAAACAAATCCACAGCAATGCTGTTTTGATCGTAAGTTAACCCAACTGCAGAAGGCGGCTGGCAGCCTGCATGCCTGGGCGAGTGCCATTCGACGCGACCAGAGCCCTGATCGGGCACAGGCACCGATTATCGGCTGGGACAAAAAATTCTCACTGGTCAAAGTCAGCCCCTTAGCCAACTCAAGTAAGCAACAAGTTTGGAAGATGATTACCGACCATGACATCCCCTACAACCCCTTGCACGACCAGGGATATCCGAGCATTGGATGCCAGCCCTGCACCCGGGCCATCACGCTCGGCGAAGATGAACGTGCTGGCCGCTGGAGTGGCACGAACAAAGTCGAATGTGGATTGCACTCGATCGAAGAGAACAAAGACTGACCTTGTCTTTTAAAATACAACGGTGAAACATCGTGAATCTATCCGCGAAAACTGAATACGCCTGCATTGCAATGCTGGAATTAGCTTGCCAGTACGCTGGCCAAAAACCAGTACGAATACGCAGCATTGCCCAGCGACACGGGATACCCGGCCGGTTTCTCGTACAAATCCTGCTCCAACTGAAGGCTGCTGGCCTGGTACAAAGCACGCGCGGCGCAGCTGGTGGCTATCGGCTTGCCCGTGATCCGGCCCAGGTAACCCTGCGCGATGTGACTCAGATTCTTGATGGCCAACCAGCAACCATTACCAGTAAAGCCGAAAACACGACCTCCATTTCCACGACGCTCATTGACATCTTCAATCATTTTCGCTCACAACAAACGGAAATGCTGCAAACCATCACGCTTGCTGAACTGATGCAACGAGCAGAACAGGAAACCAATCCCATGTACTATATTTAGCCGGTTCGATCGCCACCTGGAGACCGCTCCACAGCTTCCTCTTGACCGAAAGATGACAGGCAGTAAAGATGACAGGCAGTCTGGTCAAAGCGCCGGTGCCTTAACCTTTCTTAGAAATGCGTGGTGGCAGTCTATCGGGTCGCACAGAGCACGAAACTCAAACGACGATCAGAGTGCGAAACTCGCCTCCTGACACCAATAATACGCTCCAACTGAAGTATCTCGCTATGGCTGCTGATCTGCTTGACCTCCAAAATGCTCCCGATCCACAAGAGATCGTCCAGCGCGCTGCGACTGCCATTGCAACTGGCCAGCTTGTCGCCTTTCCGACCGAGACCGTCTACGGAATCGCCGCCGGAGCCCGGCATGCCGAGGCCGTTAGTCGTCTCAGCGAGGTCAAGGGACGTGCCGATAACCATCCATTTACGTTAGCCATCAAGAATCCGCTGGAAGTCATGGATTATGTTCCGGAACTCTCGGTAGTTGCCACCCGACTGGCACGCCGCTGCTGGCCCGGCCCCTTAACGCTGGTGCTCCCGGGAACTCATCCGGACAGCCTGTTGCGCGAATTCCCGGAAAATGTGCAACAAGCCGTGATGCCAGCTGGCACCGTAGGACTCCGGGTTCCCAGCCATCCTGCGATCCTGGCAGCACTAGAGCTTGCCGGCGAACCCTTTGTCCTGACCAGCGCGAATCTCAGTGGCCAGCCGGCTGCTGTCACCGCAGACGAGATCGTTGACACCTTGGGTGAGCAGTTAGACCTGATCGTGGATGACGGTCCCACTCGCTTTAACGAGGCGTCATCGGTGGTCGCTGTCCAGGACAATCAGATCCAATTACTCCGAGAGGGACTCTTGGACCCGGAAGCCCTAAAACGGCTTTCCTCGCTCGTCGTTTTGATCATTTGTACGGGAAACACCTGCCGCAGCCCGATGGCCGATCTATTGTTACAACAACAAATTGCCAAGGCACAGAACTGCAATCCCGATCAACTGGAAGAACGTGGAGTTCTCGTGCTCTCAGCTGGCTTAGCTGCCGGGGCCGGTTTTCCTGCCAGCGGTGAAGCCGTCGAGGCAGTTACCCGCTACAACATCGATCTGTCTACGCATGAGTCACAACCGGTGACAGATCGACTCGTAAAAGTGGCTGACCTGATCCTAACCATGACACGTTCTCATCGACAAGCGATTGTCAATCACTGGCCCGAAGCTGCCGATCGAACACACTTACTTTCCCGGGACAATACCGATATCAGTGATCCCATCGGCGGATCGGCGGCTGTCTACCAACAATGTGCTGAGCAACTCAATGAACAACTTGCCAACTGGCTTCCAGACCTCGATTTCTCCGCGAGCCCTGAAGCAAGTTAGAATAGAAAGGGAACAGAATGCGGATTGCGATCGGAAGTGATCATCGGGGATTTTCGCTAAAAACCCACTTGATCGAAATGCTCAACCAGGCAGCACACGAGGTGGTCGACGTCGGTACCAACAGCGATCAGAGCGTTGATTATCCTGATGTGGCAGCTGCCGTGGGAGACCACGTTTCACGACAGCAGGTCGAACGCGGAATCCTTATTTGTGGCACGGGAATTGGCATGTCGATCACAGCAAACAAGTTCTCCGGCGTGCGGGCAGCTCCCTGCCTTGACGCTGAAACGGCAGAACTCAGCCGACAACACAACGACTTGAATGTACTCTGCCTGGCGGCCAACGGTGACAATCCAGAAACAACTGCCGAAACTATTGTCCAAACCTGGCTCGAAACATCTTTCGAGGCAGGACGTCATGCACGCCGACTGGAAAAGATTTCTGCCCTCGAGGATGTCAAAACTGCCGACCCCCCCACTGATTCCTCTTCTTGCTAGCTATGGTGCTAGGAATCGCTTTTTGCCTGTGGGACAGGACGGTTAAATCCTGTCGGTCATTCCGATTAGATCACGCACGTTTGTGCGGTCGTAGCGGTCGCGCCGGAGAAGCTGGCAAGTTTCTGCTAAGTTCCTTTTAAAACTGGTCTTAGGTGCCTTGAAGAAGCTCTTATTGCTGATAGATTCGAACCTATGGAAACGGTCCTGCCCGCAGTCTATTAGACTGGACTGCCAGGTGGTTGTTCCATCCATTGCACGAATCAGAGACCATGCATCAGTCCCCACCGAATTCCGACGACATCGACCATCTCTTGCTCAATGCGCGCTTACGAGATGAGTTAGAACCATTCCTGGACGAGTCAATCGACCTGGTCAATGTCAGCCACATGTCGACGCCGAAGGAAAACGAATTCCTCGCCTCGATGCTGGCTTGGGAACGGGCACCCGTGTTGCCGATCAGCCAGTGGTTTAACCCGGAACTGATCTTGCCCCACCCGGACATGCTCAATGATGTCCAGTTACACCGATTACTCTGGGAGGCTATCAACCAGCTTTACGAAGAGAGAATCATCCTTGAGTTCACCGACCACCTCTCTGACCGTGAGTTGTACTGCCTTCTCTACCGCGACATCTTAACATCAGCGGAAAAACGCATTAACTTGCCCAAGAATTATTTACACTGGCACTGTCTGGATATCAACGAAGAGCCTAACACCTGGCTGCGTTATTATGCCAACCATGCAGAACGTCAGCAGTGGCAAGAAGAATATTGCGTACCACTGCCGGATGCGGAGCCTACTCCCTATCCGCGGCTAATGCCCCGCCGGCCGTATTAAGCGGCCTTTCAGCGGACTTTTTATTTGTCTTTCGACTTCTCGGACTGTACCTGTTTAACCAGCTTCCGAAACAAGCGACCCTGAGCGGCCAGAGCAGCGACTCGATC
>CAZXJC010000735.1:0-6629 GCA_964640885.1 uncultured Pirellulaceae bacterium
AAAAGCTGCTGTCGCTGCCCGCCCGACACCCTCGGCTCCCGGCTCGGAATGAAAACCGCGATAACAACTGACTAGTGCAATGGCTGATCCGAAAAAGAAGCTCTTTAGAATTCCAATAAACAGATCAAAACCACCAACGAAAGCCTGTGAATGATACATGTACTGGTGCTTGTCGATTCCCACAATCATGACGCTGTAGAAATAACCACCCACCACTCCCATGAAGTCAGCCATTACGACCAGCGTCGGGATCAAGATCAGGCAGGCCAAGAAGCGAGGAACCACCAGGTACCTGATCGGGTTGGCTCCCATGCTCGCCAGGGCGTCAATCTGCTCGGTCACTCGCATGGTTCCTAACTCAGCCGCCATGGCGCTGCCCACTCGTCCAGCCAGCATAATGGCCGCCAGCACTGGGCCCAGTTCACGAACCAGAGACATGTTAATAACGGCTCCCAGGCGACTCTCCAGTCCCCCCTGGGCAAACTGAAAATGACTATGAGCTGCCAACACCATACCGATGAATGTGCCAGTGATGGCTACGACCGGGAGGCTTAAAACTCCTACCTGGTAAAAATTAGGTAATAACGTTTTGCGATTAGGCAGACCTCGAAAAAGCGCTGCGAAAGTAGCACCGGTGAAAAGAGCCAAGTCACCGACGGATTGAACCATCGACAAGAACGACTCTCCACAACCGCTACTCCAATCGACTAACAGGCTTTTCGCCGGCGGCTTGGTGGTTTTTTGTGCATTCAGCGAACCAGAGGACATTGCAGTTTGAAATCCATCAATAAACGACTGCCAGCTCTCGGAAGGCACACCATGCGCGCAGACCCGGAGTCCTGACACCGTCATTTTCGGCGTTTCATAATATAGTCCTTGAGTAAAGTTTACCGGTTATGCCGGTTTTCTGGCGCAGCAGCTGGAACTTGCCAGTAAGAAGATGCTAGCAGAGATCGAACGGGGCTCATCAACCCGGTTACTTGCTCTTAGAATCTTTTTCGCCTGTTTCTTCGGCGTTGCCGGCGACTGCTTCCACGGCAGGTTCTTCACGAACCACGCCCTGGAAGTTAAGGCGAATGATCTTCTCGTGATCTTTATCCCAAACGACATCGACCACGATCGTATCGCTGTCGGTAAAGGCTCCCCGCAAGAGTTCCTCGGAAAGGGGATCTTCTACGCGGTTTTCGATTGCTCTTCGCAGAGGTCTGGCACCGTAATCGGTATTGGAACCTCTTTTGATCAGGTAATCCTTGGCATCGTCTGTGAGTTCGAGTTGGAAACCTCGTTCGGACAGTCGGGTTCGAACCTTTTCCAATTCCAGGTCGATAACCAGTTTCAAGTCATTGACCGTGAGATGTCGGAAGATAATGGTATCGTCAAGTCGATTCAAAAACTCGGGCCGGAAGACGCGTTCAATACTATCGTGTACGCGTTCTTTCATGCTTTCGTATGAGGCATCATCCTCGGGTGTTTGGAATCCGAAGGCAGATTCGTTCTTGATCGCTTCGGCACCAGCATTGGTGGTCATGATCAGGATCGAGTTGCGGAAGTCAACATTACGTCCAAAGCTGTCGGTTAACCGGCCTTCTTCCATAACTTGCAACAGCATGTTGAAGACATCCGGATGTGCTTTTTCGATTTCGTCGAGGAGGACGACGGCGTACGGTCGGCGACGGATCTTTTCGGTAAGTTGTCCACCCTCTTCATAGCCTACGTATCCAGGAGGTGCACCGATTAGCCGGCTAACGTTGTGTTTCTCCATGTATTCACTCATGTCCAGGTGAATCAACGCGTCGGAGTCGCCGAACATAAATTCGGCTAGTGCTTTTGCCAGCAGCGTTTTGCCGACACCGGTGGGTCCGGCGAAGATAAAACAGCCGGTGGGACGACGAGGGTCCTTAAGTCCACTGCGACTGCGTCGCACCGCTTTGGCAACTGCCTGGACGGCCGCTTCCTGGCTGACCACGCGTTTATGCAAGGAGTCTTCCATTTGCATTAAGCGCAAGCTGTCTTCCGTGGAGAGTCGCGTGAGCGGGATTCCGGTCATTTTGGAAACTACTTCAGCAATCACTTCTTCGTCCACAACGCCATCTGTTTCACGAGATTTCTCCCGCCATTCTTGCGTAATGGATTCCATCTTCTTTCGCAGCTTATCGGCGCTATCACGCAAGGAGGCTGCCTTTTCGAAATCCTGGTTGGCAACAGCCTCTTCTTTTTCTTTGTTAAGTTGTGCTACTTCGTCGTCGATCTCTTTCAAATCCGGTGGACGAGTCATAGACCGCAGTCGCACTCGAGCTCCAGATTCGTCGATGACGTCGATCGCTTTATCAGGCAAACATCGTGCCGTGATATACCGTTCTGACATCTCCACAGCGGCTTCCACTGCATCGTCTGTAATCTGTACCCGGTGGTGTTCCTCGTACCGTTCTCGAAGTCCTTTAAGGATTTCGATGGTCTCTTCTTTGTTGGTTGGATCAACGACGATTTCCTGGAACCGGCGGGCCAGGGCATTATCTTTCTCAATATACTTGCGGTATTCGTCGAAGGTGGTGGCTCCGATACACTGAATTTCTCCGCGTGAGAGAGCGGGTTTCAAGACGTTGGCAGCGTCGATGGCCCCTTCGGCACCCCCCGCTCCAACCAGAGTATGAAGTTCATCAATAAAGAGAATCGTGTTCTTGGCTCGTCGCACTTCGTTCATCACGGCCTTGATGCGTTCTTCGAACTGGCCCCGATACTTAGTGCCTGCGACCATCATGGCAAGGTCTAGTACGACGATTCGTTTTTCACAGAGGATCTCTGGCACGTTGCCACTGACCACGCGTTGGGCAAAGCCTTCCACGATCGCTGTCTTGCCAACACCTGCTTCTCCCAGCAGGACAGGATTGTTCTTGGTGCGACGACAAAGTACCTGGATGGCGCGTTCGATTTCTCGCTGACGTCCAATCACCGGATCCAGCTTGTTCTGTTTTGCCAGGTCAGTGAGGTCACGACCAAAACTGTCCAACGCGGGCGTCTTGCTCTTGCCGCCTTTTCCAGAAGGAGCTTCCGAACTGCCCCCTTCGCGACCAGCGCGTTCGGCAGTTTCTCCCTCTTCAAGTCCGTGGCCGAGCAAGTTCAATACTTCTTCTCGTACTTCGTCCAACTTTAAACCGAGGTTCATGAGTACCTGGGCAGCTACTCCTTCTTGTTCGCGCAACAAACCTAACAGAATATGCTCGGTGCCCACGTAATTGTGGTTGAGGTTACGCGCTTCTTCCATTGAATATTCAATGACTTTCTTGGCCCGCGGTGTCTGGGGCAGTTTCCCCATCGTGACCATTTCCGGGCCGCTTTGCACCAGCTTTTCCACTTCCAGGCGGATCTTGCGCAAATCAACGTCAAGGTTCTTCAATACATTGGCCGCAACACCGCTGCCCTCTTTTACCAGACCTAGCAAGATGTGCTCAGTCCCAATGTATTCGTGGTTAAATCGTTGAGCTTCCTGATTCGCCAGTTGCATGACCTTGCGGGCTCGGTCGGTAAATCGCTCGTACATGGTAAACCTCTTTACGTTAAATCTGTCATCAACTTCTCTGACCACAAACGCCAGGAAATGTCATTTCGTACTCTGTAAAATAAGTCTTCGTTGCTAAGCAGCACGTGGCAACGGTTGATTGTCGGCCGTTACCAGTGTTGCCTGATCAAAGTTTTCATGGCTTGCCATATCAAAGGAATCCAAAAGCGTTTTTTCTCGCCCTAGCTCCCAATTCCACTTATCTGTTCGTTCCAACGTTGCCACATGTTGTAACACTTGCCTGGCCTCGGTGGTACGGCCAGTATGACGATAAAGCGCGATTAACATTAACAACGCTTCGACATCATCACCGTTTGCTGCAACTGCCTTGGTTAAGCATTGTTCAGCTTCAAACCAGTTTTGCTTCAAATAGTGATTTTGTGCCTCCACATAGTAATCGTTTTTTTTCGCTGCGCGTGACACATGTTCTTCATTTATTGTCGCTAAATTTTGAAATGATGCCACCAAGCGGTAAGCCTGAAAACCCATTAACAACCAGGTTGCCCCCAGTCCCAGCCAGATTGCCTGGCACCAGGGTGCTGGCCACCATTGTGGCCAAACTAGCGTGGCAGCCAAGTTCAGGTTAACGACCCCGGCAAAGCTGGCTGCGATCAGCAGGCCACGCCACTGCCCACGGAGCCACAACTGTGCAAGTCCTGGCCAACAACAGGTAATCCAAACCGCTCGTGGCATCTCAATCCACTCCTCTATTTCACCTCCGGTTCTCTCCACCAAACCAACTTCGTGAAAAGAGTCCCCGTAAGGCCACGGAATTCTAACCCGCCGCCCTTGATCATTCAAGGCAAGTATTGATCCTCAATGGAGTTAGGTGAAATGTGCTGAATTCAGTCCCGAATCAGGCCCCTGATCGTTACAATTCGTAGGTTATCAGTTCACTAAATGCTCCCGCTGGCCCGTTGCCAGATTGGCAGTTTTCATGGCGGTGAGGGGAAATAAAGCCTGGTAAGGACTCCTGAAAACTTTGAAATTATAGGCACTTAGTTCGCCCCGACTTCCTTCTCTGCCGCAATTGCTGTGCCGTGTTGGAGCTTTTGGGGATGGATCTCTCGAAAATGACCGATTCACCAGTCCCGGAAAAGAACCGGCTAGATCTTGATTTGGCGGATGCTGCGATGGAGCAACAGACGGCCTTGCTCCGCATTTTGGATGCCAATGGAAATCGAGCGGCCGAGGGTTTGCGGGTCGTCGAAGATTTCGCCCGGTTTGCTTTGAACGACGGGCATTTGTCAGCCCTCAGCAAACAATTGCGACATGAATTAACAGCAGCCTTGAATGAAATCCCGGTTGCTGCACGCTTTGCCGTCCGTGATACGCCGGGTGACGTTGGCACTGGAATTACGGAAGCCGCGGAATTGCAGCGAGAAGATGGCTGGCACGTAGCCACGGCCAGTGCTGCCCGGGTTCAGCAGGCATTGCGTTGCCTGGAAGAATATAGCAAGCCACTTTCTATAGATCTGGCGACGCGTTTTGAAGCACTCCGTTATCGCATGTATGTCTTGCAGCGATCCTTGGGTATTACCGTCAGCAGTACCAATCGATTGCATGGCATCAGGTTATATGTCTTGCTGGCCGCTCAGCAGACAGAACGTAAATTTCGGGACCGCTTGGAGGAATTACTCCGGGTGGGAGTTGAGTTGTTTCAGTTACGAGACAAGATCTTGGATGATCGCCAGTTGTTAGCAAGAGCCCGCATCATGCGAGAGACGATTGACACGTTTTGTAGCGAAGAAAACCGGCGCCCTTTGATGATCATTAATGACCGTCCCGACCTGGCTGTTTTATCATCTGCTGATGGTGTTCATGTGGGACAAGAAGAGTTGTCTGTTGCGGATGTCCGAGCCATCGTTGGTCCCAAGCGATTAATTGGCGTTTCGACGCATTCGATTGAGCAGGCTCGCCAGGCTGTTTTAGACGGGGCTGATTACATTGGCTGTGGACCGACGTTTCCCACGCCCACTAAAAAGTTTTCACGTTATCCTGGCCTGGAGTTTTTGTCAGAGGTTAGTGCGGAGATTAGCTTGCCTGGTTTTGCAATTGGTGGCATCAATCGGCAACGACTGTCCGAAGTGCTCGATACGGGAGTTCGGCGAATTGCTGTTTCTAGTGCTTTAGACCATGCCGAAAATCCCTTTGACGAAGCGGAGCAGCTTTTGCAACGGTTGGGTGAAACGAATGATCCCGCTGACTTGGCTGAGTGATCCGTTGGGTTTCTCAATGGCACCGGATAACTAGCCGGTCGAAAGATAAGGAATTGTAAGTATGCTGGTGGTGATGCAGCAGAGAGCGACAGACGAGCAGATCGAGAGCGTGATGAGCAAGATTCGCGAATTGGATTTGCAAGCTCATCCGATCCCCGGTTCACACCGAACAGCGATTGGGATCACGGGCAATACAGCTGCGATTGACCCCAGTTCCCTGGTTGGCTTGGCCGGAGTTGGAGAACTCATCCGGGTCACGAAACCGTATAAACTGGCCAGTCGAGAGATGCAACAGGAAGATTCCCAGGTCCAAGTAGGCGCCGTCTGCTTTGGCCCCGGCTCGTTTCCGGTGATTGCCGGACCTTGTTCAATCGAGAATGAAGCGATGTTAATGCAGACGGCCGAGTTTCTCTTGCAACACAATGTTTCATTATTACGGGCTGGTGCTTTTAAGCCGCGCACCAGTCCCTATTCGTTTCAAGGACTTGAGCACGAGGGACTCGCTTTATTAGATAAGGTACGCCAAGCCACTGGTATCGGTATTGTTACCGAAGTGATGGATGCGTCCCAGGTAGCTGCTGTCGAAGAGGTTGCTGACGTTTTGCAAATTGGTACGCGTAACATGCAGAACTTTACGCTGCTCAAACGGGTCTCTCACTCGTCCACTCCAGTGCTCTTGAAACGAGGATTGTCTGCGACTCTGGAAGAATGGTTGATGAGCGCTGAATATGTTATGGCTGGCGGCAACCGCGATGTTATTTTGTGTGAACGAGGAATACGGACATTTGCAGATCACACGCGAAACACATTGGACCTCTCGGTGATTCCACCACTCAAGGAACTATCGCACTTGC
>CAZXJC010000736.1:0-3748 GCA_964640885.1 uncultured Pirellulaceae bacterium
GTGGCGCGTAGTTTGACTTGGCTGTCCTCACTGACATGCCCGGTGATCGAAATCCCAGCTGGCAGCTCCGTGACTGGCCTTGCCGATACTGCGTCGCCTAAGCGGGCCTCGGCAATGTGGACAGTCGTTGTTTCACTGTCGTAGCTGGCGATTGCCGGTATATCCCAAACGGTTTCATGGGAAGTTTCCCCTTGCAGAGTATTTGCCAGGGCACCAACGAAGGCGATGGCCAGGGCGCCGTTGGAAGCGGGTTCTACGAAGAAAAAGAGATTCCTACCGTAAAGGAACGAGGTCAATTTGCCATAAGCCGCTTGTAAGTAAACGTAGAGACCGCCGGCCTTGGGCATCATCAGCGCCAGTTCAGCAACACACAGCCCGCCGAGCAAGCAGATGAATCCACCAATGATCCAGGCACTGATGATTAGTGAAAAACTGCCCCCATCCGCAGCGATCTGGCCCGGTTTCAGGAAGATGCCTGATCCGATGACCGCTCCCACCACCATCGAGATGGCCATCCCAGGTCCCAATGAGCGAGCAAGCCCTTGTTGCGAATCCTCGGGCGGCGTGGTTTGTGCTTCAGAAGCACTAGGTGAATTCTCCATCACTTGCCCAACTTGTTCGACGGAAAAGAGAAGGTCAACAAGCTGCTTATCTTATGCTTTGGATGCTTGTCCTGCCACCAGCCCGCCTTAATTCTGCTGTTTGACGGGACCAACCCCCTGTTTCTGCAGTTGCTCAAAGGTAGCTGCTCGAAATGGTCGCTTGTTTTCAAAGCCGGGAAAGGTACCACGGCCCACCCGATGAAATTCTCGCGTGACGCCATTACCAAATCCCAACTGATCGATCTTCAAATCACGCAGATCATCTTCCATCCGCAGCCCGACCGCCGATTGGTAGATTGCGCATTTTTTAATTTCGACTAGGGCCCCACCACGTGACCCGGGACCACGGAGACGCAGGCAGACCTGGTTATCCCGAAACAGGCAGTTTTCCACCGTGGCATGAATGTTTTCCTTGAGGTTAAGGGCAGCCATCAAGTTGATTTGAGCGGGCTGTTTCCAGCCGTACATCAGGCAGTTGCGAATGACAATCCTGTTGCGTGAACCAGTTGCCGGAGTTTTTGAATCGAAAGCATTTTCGCCTGGCCGCTGGCCCCGCTTGAATTGACCAGCATCTTGTGGCAACGGGCCAGTCCAAAATGTGCAATTTTCGATCAAGACGTTGCCGTGTGATTTACGGTCCGGGTCGAACTGAACACAGTCACCGGAAACGTAGTAGATTTCACAGTTGCGAATCGTCACGTTTGACCAGCGGCCAGTCACTCCGTGAGCATCGCTCTGATTGGCGTAATTTGAATTGAGCAAGTGGTGTATGCGGCAGTTTTCAATAACCGTGTTCTTCCCAAAAACTCCAATTCCGTTACCCGTGGCATTACGGATTTCGCAATTGCGGATGGTGACATTGTCGGCCGTCACCTTGACCCGGTTGCCCCCCTCCCACTGGCTATCGACCAGGTAGTTTTCGTAGAGGCCGGGTTTGGTGACAAGCAGTCGCTTGACACGTATGGGATTGGCTCGGCAGCCGATTTTTCCCTGGATCCCGACAGGTTGTACCGTTTTCCGTTGCACTGCTGCCGACTGGCCGAAGGCCTCGTCAACAGCTGTTAGGATCAGCAGCAGAAGGACTAAGTAGTTCCCACAGCGCGGGGGATATCCAGCGACGTGAATTACGATCCTGATCATGCGCACACACCCCAGGAGATGATTTGCAGAGATAAGGGGAACTCGGTCCGTGGGTTCTTACTCGATAGGCTTCAGGGCCCCAGTCGAAACGTAGGCTCGAATTCCATCTTCACTGACCACCACGCTATAGCTGCCGGCTTCCTGGACCAGTTCCACTTTTGTACCGGCCTTGAATTTGCCATCCGGGGGACGCATTTGCTGAGGTCCGTCCAAGTAGTAGGTCTCTTCACTATTAATCACGTGGGTGACTTTGACTTCAGGTTTTTTTGGAGGAACAATTTCAGGATTCGTGGAATCGTCCGCCTGGTCTGCTGCATCCTGCTCCGTGGCATCCTGGTTGTCAGTTTGTCCAGCAGCGTCAGCGTCCGAAGAAGTGCCTGCCGGTTCCTCGTTGTTACAACCATAGAATCCGATCGACAACAGCAAGAGAAGGTATCGCAGTTTCATGTCGTGCTCCCCATGGGGTGTTCAAGGCTCTGGCTTTGCCGGCAATATAGCAGAAGTGGCTGTTGTGAGACAATTCCGGTCAGCACTGCGACTTAATCGATGGTTCCCAACCAGTTCCAAAAACTGTCGGAAACAGCCTCCGGTTGGCTCGGTCGACCACTTTGTGCAGTTGGTTCTTCATCCTGCTGGTACCGTGTATCGGTGGCACGGTAATAGAGGTCATCGATGGGGAGTCCCGGAGATAGTACCGGGTCTGCCGTCTCGGAGTCAGGGGTTATCGACCGATTCTGAGTTGCCAGCGGAGCAGTCGATTCACCTTCCGCGCCACCAGTGTTTTGCTGATTAAGGAAATTAATGATTTCCAGGACATCAGCCGCTGTGATCAGGTTGTCATGATTGACGTCGTAGTAGGGAGCTTCCAGATTTCGATCGGTTGACAAACTGCGAGCGCCAAGTTCATTGATCGAATTAATGATGTGCAGTACATCGACCGGTGTCATTTGTCCGTCAGCGTTGACGTCAAAGGGGAGCGTAGCGTTGTGCCAGGGGACACGTTCATTGTCCAGCAGGGTGACTTGCACCGCCTGGCTGCTCGTATTGCCGTCGGAAACCTGGTAGGTGAAGACATCCTGCTGGTTCAAACTGATTCCCTCTGCTGGCGACCCGCTAATGGAACCATCGGTACGAGCCGTGTAGGTAAAGGATCCGTTGCTGTTGAGGCTCAAGGTGCCCTTGAATGGCCCTGAAACTAACAGAGGAGTTAACGAATCTCCTTCGGCATCGCTGTCATTAGAAAGAATACCGGGCAAGTTGACCTGGAGCCCTCCGCTTGCGGGCAGGATATAGGAGTCGGCCCTCGCGACCGGTGTAGTGTTGACGTTGTTGATTGTGATGGCGAGTGTGGTACTGGTTGTTTTAGCGCCACCAGCACCAGTGTTTCCCTGGTCATTAACCATCAATTGGAGCGTTTCAGCACCGTGGTAATTGAACGTGGGTGTGTAAATCAGGCCGTTCAAAGCTCCGTTTACGTTGCTCAAGCTACCGGTGAAGACCAGTTGTGGATCACTTGCACCGTCTCCACTCGTGAATTGCAAGCCAGTTGTTTGCGGTAGTGTCAAAGTGCCATGTTCAACGGTCAAGCTGACCGCAATCGCTCCATCACCTGCATCAACATCGAATACAGAAATTCCAGCCAGGTTCAGCGACTGGTTCTTATCAACCTGTTGCGACGCCGGCAAAGTCCAGCTGGGAGCATCGTTGGGTGAATAGACATCGACGTAGTTGGTGTAAGGGAAGTTCCAGGTATCCTGGCCTCCATAGGTGAGATCAGCAAACTCGACCATCTCCTGTTCACTGTACTGGTCCAGACCAAGTCCATATCCCTGGTTCATTGCTTCCATGAACAAGTTTGCGAGGGCAGCTTGAGGTACCGTGTGGGGATGAATTCCATCAAAGACAAAGGCATGGGTTCCCTCTATCCCAGAGTCATTACTTATCGTGACTCCACCAATCTGTTGAGAGGCAATTGCCTGGGTATTGGTACCAAAGACGGCCGCTGC
>CAZXJC010000737.1:0-6531 GCA_964640885.1 uncultured Pirellulaceae bacterium
GGAGCGTACCGGTACTGGTTCCAAAAGAGTCAACTTTTAGACCCAACTGCTGAAGCATCGAAACATAAAGATTGCACAGCGGTACTCGCTGCGAAGGATCCTCAGGGTAACTCAAATGCTGGCCATGTCGAAAACCACCACCAGCGAGCAAGATTGGCATATTCTTTGCCGAGTGAGAACTGCCATTTGCCAACCCGCTGCCGCAAAGCACCAGCGTATTTCCCAGCAACGAGCCGTCCGTGGACGGATCGTCGACCTCTTTTAGTTTGCCCAGGAAACGCGACAATTCCACCATCTGGCGATGTTCGATGACCTTTAGGCCGTTGACCAACTCCGGTAACTGACCGTGGTGCGAGTACTTGTGGTAACTTCCATAGGCCAGGCCGATATCCTCAAGGTTCCCTCCCGAAATCCCCAACGTGATCGCCCGTGAGGAATCCGTTTGCAGGGCCAAGACAATCAGGTCATAGAAATTATCTAGGTCATTGATGCCGCCGTCCGCTTCGGCCAGTTTACGTGTATTTTTGTCGGCCACCGGTTTTGGACGATCCAGCCAACTCTCTGCCATCTGCAGCTTGCGTTCGAGCTCCCGTATCGAGGTGAAGTACTGTTCCAACTTCTGTTGATCCCGCTTTCCAAGTTGCTGTTGAAATTGTCCGGCTGCTTCTCGGATGGTATCCAACACACTGTTATCCCTGGCAAATCCGTCACGCCGGGTGTCCCGCTGACTCCCCGCTGGTTCTGTAAAGAGTGCATCGAACGTGTTACGGAGAGTTTTCAGAGCTGGCACCGCCACCGCATTGCGAGTGAAACTCATGTCCAACTTACCGCCACATGCCAGGTTTAGAGACGGATAACGCGTGCGGGCTCCCACATGTTCGGCCAGTTTTTGATCAAGCGTAATATTCCCTTCACGCATCCGAGGCGCATCGGCAACCTTAACTCCACTAAGAAATCCTGCCGTGGCAAAATGGCCACCTGTGAGGTTGTGATCGAGATGCGAAAAGACAGTGAAGTCTTTCCTGTGTGGCGCCAGCGGCTTCAAGAGTTCCGGCAACTGGTAATTTGCCCCAACCTGTTTCGGAAAGAAAAGGTCTGGCAAAAACCCAAACGGGTTCCCGATACAGACCAATCGCTGGGCTGAATTGGTCTTTTCTGCGGCTCGCCCCCAGCGGGTCATCGGCAGCATGCCCTCGAGCATCGGCATGGCTAGTGCCACGCCGCTACCTCGGAGCATCGTTCGGCGGTTGATCGTCTTAAACATCGGTCACTTTCCACGCCACAATAACGTTCACTGCAGGTACCGCCATTGTAACACGCGCGTCCCGTCAGCAGCCATCGCAAGCTACTAATATACTAAGCCAAGATCTCCGGATGGCGTTTCAGCAGGATCCGCTTGATGGCATCCATGTGCAAATAAGACTGATCGGTCTCCTCGATAATCTGCCGATGAGTCTCCTGGCAAAGCTCTTCTGGAATGACCTGCAGCGGTTTTCCCCGCGATTCGGCCAGCACCTGGATCATGCACGCCCTTTCCAGATAGTAAAGGTCGTCAAAAGCCAAGGCCACGTTTTCGGCAGTCACCACCACGCCGTGGTTGGCCAGGAACAGGATGTCATGATCGGCCATCAGCTGTCCCATCCGGTCTCCTTCTGACTCATCAAGCGCCAGGCCGTTGTAACAGTCGTCGTAGCCAATTCGCCCGTAGTAACGAAGAGAATTTTGGCTACACCATTCAACGCGTCCCCGCTCACTGCAGCAGAGGGCCGTCGCATAGGGCATATGCGTATGCATCACACACTTGGCACTTGGTTTAGAGAGGTGGATCCGCGAGTGGATAAAGAAGGCGGTCGGTTCCGCCTCATGTTTTCCTTCTACGAGGTTTCCCTCCGCGTCGACGATCAACAAGTCGCTGATCGTCAATTCTGACCAGTGCAATCCTTGGGGGTTTAGCAAGAACCGATCCGTGGTACCAGGCACCAGCACGCTAAAGTGATTACAAATCCCTTCGCTAAGACCTTCCCGTTCGGCCCATCTCAGCGCGGACAGCAGGTCCAGTTTCGCCTGGTAGACCGGGTCGGAATTCTGCAATGCATCCTGGATTCCCTGGCTATCCATAAAAGTCCCTTTAACCCTGTGGTGTCACTACCCCGGTAACGTCGAGTTTCAACTGCTTACTGCAACCTGTCTAACTAAGAGAACAGTTGCCTGATCGGTTCCCCTTCCCGGACCAGTGTAATGGGTCGTCCCACGTTGGTTTTGAATTCCGTCGCCGGGTCGACGCCAATATTGCGGTAGAAAGATGCCGCCAGGTCATCGGGAGAAAACGCCTCCCCTGCTGGTTCCGCGGCCGTCGCGTCACTGGCCCCCACGACTTGCCCGCCGCGCACATCACCACCGGCCATCACGGCACACATTGCCCGAGCCCAATGATCTCGTCCACCGTCCGGGTTGATCTTGGGTGTACGGCCAAATTCACCCGCCGCGAGCACTGCCGTTGAGGATAAACGACCTCGCTCCTCTAACCTCGCAAGCAGCGCTGCCAAGCCACGATCAAATGGTGCCAGTAGTTTCCGCAGCCGAGGAAAGTTCTCCGAATGGGTATCAAAATCAAACTCCGCCGGTCGCAATCGGACGGTCACGAAATGCACACCTGCTTCGATCAAACGAGCCGCCAGCAACAACGATTGCCCAAATTCATGCTTTCCAAAACGATCACTCTCAGATTCTTTTTCCTCGGACAGGGCGAACGCAGCCCGGGCCTGCGGTGAACTAATAATGTCGAATGCCTGCTCGGCAAACCGATTCATGCCTCGCACCTGGTCATCCAACTGCTCAAATCCCCGGAACGCCGTATCGAGATCATCTCGGAGCTCTTTCTGCGAGCGATACTTCGCAACCGACAATCCGTCTTCTAGCGAAACACCCCGCACCTTATACGGAAATCCATGCCGCGGTTTGGCAGCGGTCAGTGGGCTGTATTGTGAGCCAAGATAGCCGGGGCCCACGAACGACTCATCGATCGAGACATAGGTCGGTAGATTCGGAGCGGATGGATGCTCATGACTAACCACGCTACCGTATTCCGGGTATTGCACCGTCTGAGAGCTTTTATTGCCAGTCAGCAGGTATTTTTTAGCTAGACCATGATCAGCCACGTTATGTGTAAGACCACGAACCACTGCGTACCGATCAGCTCGCTTGGCCAACTGAGGCAAGTGCTCACAGATTTCGACTCCACCCACGCTGGTCTGAATCGGTTTGAACTCACCCCGGACTTCGGCCGGTGCGTCGGGCTTCAAATCAAACGTATCCTGGTGTGAGGGCGCCCCCTCCATGAAGACAAAAATACCTGATCGCAGCGGCTCCCGCGCACCATCCGCCGCTCGCAACCCCAGGTACTGGGACAACGAGAGTCCGGCCCCCAGGGTACCCACCTGGAGCATCTGTCGGCGATCCATAAAACGCTGCATCCGTAATTACTCCCTACGCTTTCCTGCTGTCTACCCTACAACCTCGCTCAATGATTGAGCAAGTACTCTTTACTGTTCATCATGGCCCACATCAGGTCACGAATTCCCTCGCTAACCATCTCAACGGACTCCAAGTGTTCTACTGCTCGCTCAATTTCACCTGCTGTGGGCACTCGGCTAACGGTCCGCAACCACACTTCTTCAACAAGCTTACCTCGGTTCAGGGCTTGGCCCTCTTCCTCGGCCTCCTCGATCTCGATAATCCAGCCGCTTTCCGCCAGTCGCATTCGGACCAGCGGATCATTTTGAACAAAGATAGCCTGCAGCAATGTTGGCTCGTTAACCCGTTCGCAATCACAATTAATAGCCCGTTCCGGTTTACCAAAGACTCGCATCGCATGGGTACCAGCCATCCGCATCGAGAGGTGGCCCGATGCCCGTCGCTGCAGGTTCGTGCGAACCTCGGCCAACTTGTCCGCCGCTGCGGTCGATTGCTTCATTGCGTCATAGATCACTTCGGCGGGAATACGTCGAGGAATCGCCCGGCTAAAATTCCGTCGATCCTCTCGATTCGTAGCGTTTGGCTTCCAAGACCTCTGGTATGCCTCACTCCTGGCAATCTGCCGATGCAACCATTTCATATCATACCCGGCTTTGATAAATCCCTCCGTGAGCCAATCCAGCAATCCCGGATTACTGGGAGGATTGGCGGGGGTAAACTGGTCTGGCGGATCCACGATTCCCACATGGAAATAGCCTGCCCAGACGCGGTTCACGAACGCGCGTGCAAACCAGGGGTTCTCCTTATCTTGCATCCATTGCATCACCGGCTTGCGAGGATCATCCCCAGGCTCCAATTTCACGACGTGACTTCGCAACAACCGGAGATCCTGTCGCTGACGACTCGTTGCTGTTCGCTTGCTACTGGTCACCCGCTCAAAAAACTGGGAAAAGTCACTGAAGTCGGCCTGTGTCCAGCGATCAAAGGGATGCTTATGGCACTCGGCACACTGCAACTGGATTCCCAGGAATGCGTGAGCCACCGACATGGCCGTGTCCTTCGGTTCCTTCAAGCTCTGCCTGGTCCAAAACGTCGGCATCCCTTCACCTCTACCGGAGAGATCGGCCAGCATGATTCCTTCAACCAGCTTGTCATAGGGTTCGTTCCGACGGACTCGCTCGTAGATCCAATCATACCACTGAGAGGCCTGCACATATCCCGCCTCGGTGGCAACTTCCAGGAGCCCTCGAATCGATGCGGGATTACACCCCGTAAAGTCGCATAGTTTGTTTGCCCACCAGGCCGCGTACGTTGACCTTTCCAACAGTTCATCAATCTTACGCTCACGCTTATCCGCTGACCGGTCCGCCACGAATCGTCGAACTTCCTCCGGTGTCGGTAGGGATCCGGTCATATCGATGCTGAGGCGTCGTAGAAATTCGACGTCCGTGCATCGAAGCGACGCTACGAGGCCTAACTTCTCGAGCTTTTCATTCACGAACCGATCGACCGGCGTTGGCTTTCCTCGCTTCGGCGCTTTCGGAGGAGTCTTCCCAGCCACCTGGTACGGCCTCAGCACCGGAATTGCAGTTACCCCGTTGTCGTAGAAAACCACGACGTGGCTATCCCCCGCACCGACGGAGGTCACTCTCCCGTTGTGGTCCACCTGCGCTACCCCATCATCATTACTCTGGAACCGACTCAGGGGAGTTACGTCTTCTCGTTCTCCATTCTCCCACTCCGCAACGACACGGATTTGTGCCACGTCTCCCTTGTTTTTCAAGATTATTTCAGCCGGCTCACAATGGAGCCTCGCCAGTACAAGATCGGTATCGCCAGCAGTGGCACTTCCGGGGCGAGCAGGCCACGGCGCGCCCATTCTCACCCAGCGCTGCAAGTCTGCAATCTCTCGGGCAGCAAGTTTCCCGCTGGGGGGCATCTTGAGCTTGCCGTCATAGCTCACCGCCTGGATCAACAGGCTACGTTCCGGGTTACCAGGCGTTATGGCCGCCCCACTCTTGCCGCCGGTAATCACCTGCTCGCGTCGTCGGACACTCAAGCCTGCCTTCGGGTCGTTATAACCATGGCACTCGTAGCAATTGTTCTCCAGCAGGGGTTGGATTCGCTCACGAAACAACTGCAGTCCTTCGCGAGTGAACCCCGGCTTCTTTCCCGTCACCAGCGGAACCGTCTTCTTGATCTCCGCTCCCCGCGCGCCCGACTCGATCCAACGCAGCAACAAGTTGTGTTCCCAGGAATTCTCTGCAAAGCGCAAGCCGCCTTCATGGTCCACTTGTCGGCTCGGCTTCAAGACCAGCAGGCTTTGACGCGCCTTCTTGACGTTGACACGTGAACCGTCGCGCGATTCGGCCGTTGCCGTCATCGCAGCGTGATCTGACCGAAAATCAAAGCCAAACAGCGAAAGCTGGAAACCACCCTGCCCCTGAAACGAACCATGGCAGGTGGCCGAGTTGCAGCCCAATCTCCCCAACAAGGGAACCACATGCTTCTGGAAATCGGGGACAGCCTCCGTGTCACGACGCTCAAAGCGCTGCGCCACCGATACTGCCACCTCCTGGGCATTAACCAGCGGGCCCAAAAAAGACAGTAACGCCGGCAGTAGACATACGAACTTCATGAATACCTGCACCACCAGGCAGCAAACCGGCCAGTGACCTGCTTACTGCACCTTTTCCAGCACCTCAGTGACACCAAACTCGTCATACGATGGCCTGGCATGCCTCGCGCCGACTCGAATCATGTCGCCAATATTCAAATCCTTAAAGGCCTTCTCGTGCTGATTATAGAATCCGGTGAGCCGAACCAATTTGCCTTGGATCGCCTCAGCCTTGCTTGCCTGGCTGCCCTCGTCCTCTTTTTTCACCGCTACAACTCGCAAGGTCACCTCGTATCCCCCGACCTCGACAATCTTGCCTTCTAACACTCCCTGAAAGCCTCGAAACTCCTTGGGCGGAACTCCGTAATCCTCGGGTTTGAAAGGCTTGGCTCTCTCCAAGACATGAAACTTCGGTGCAAAGGTCAACAAATGTTCTTTCC
>CAZXJC010000738.1:0-6461 GCA_964640885.1 uncultured Pirellulaceae bacterium
GTGACAAGGTGCGGGAAGTTACGCAATGCGCTTTCGATTGCCTGAACCTTGGAATCGCTGCCTGTAAACCAGGAGGAACTGTTTACGCAATTGGTGTCGCTATTGCCGCCGAAGCCAGCCGCTATGGATTCGGAGTTGTGCGAGACTACGTGGGACATGGACTCGGGGAAAAATTTCACCAGGAACCTTCCATACCACATCATCCCACTCCCGGTTCACAGAATGTGAAACTGGTCCCTGGTACTTGCTTTACCGTTGAACCGATGATCAATGTCGGGCACCAGGCCACGATACTCGACTCTAAAGATGGCTGGACCGTCCGCACACGTGATGGTTCGCCGTCGGCACAGTTCGAACACACCATCCTGATGACCGAACAGGGGCCGGAAATTCTGACCCGTACCGAACGGGGGCCTCGGCCCGGCCACGACTTTTAAAATAGTGTTTGTGGCTGCTAGCAGTTAGGCAACTAACCGTTTCGATCTTGAGTCGATGGGCTTCTTACAGTACAAGACCGACCTCTTCTTCTGCTCCCCCTCATCCTATTCTGCCAATCGGTTTGACTCATGGTTCGCTATTTCGTCTCGATGCTTACGTTTGCTCTAGTGACCTTCACACTTTCGTTGCCATTGCTGGCAACACCACCGGTTCCTTACCGTGCCCAAGTGGTGACTGATTCGATTGCTTATCGAGCGGGCCCGGGAAGCCAGTTTTATTCCTGTGGTTACCTCGTGCGTGGTGAAATTGTCGAAGTTTACCAGCAGGACGCCAGTGGATTCCTGGCGATTCGACCACCTCAGGCGGCTTCAAGTTGGGTATTGGCCAGCGATGTGGAACTGACCGAGCAGGCCGATATCGGACGCGTATTACGCAGCAATGTAACTTCCTGGATAGACAGTCAATTACCGGCAGCTCCCGATGACCAGTGGCAAGTTCGTTTAAAAGAAGGTGAATTAGTCGAGATTATCGAAAAACGACCTGTGCCCGGAGAGCCACTTGAAACGGCCCTCATGTATTATCGTATTGCCCCACCAGCTGGAGAGTTTCGCTGGATCCCGGTGCAATCCGTCCAACCAGTTGACGGGAACGTCGTACTAGACCAACAAGATTCTATACAACTGGTTCAACACTTTCAGGAAACAACCCGCTTACCGGCCGATGGCTGGCGGGATCGGCGGCTGGCCAACATTGTTCCCCAACGGGCAGCCGCAGCTAACAGGATTAGTATTCGACGGACAAACCAGGCCACGGTCGCCCCCAGGCCATTGCGCCAAGCACCCGTGGATTCGTTGCAGCCTTTGAGAAATTTAAAACGGGGATCTGTCGACACGACACGAACTCGGTCAGCAACCGCTCGGTCACAAACACGGCTCTCAACGGAACCAGCGGAACGTCCGACCTTCCGAGCCGCTGGTGTCGAGTATGACGGTGTCGGGTGGCTGATGCCGGTGTATGCCAAAAATCGTTCTATGCCTCCCTTTGCTTTACTCGATGACGAGGGCAAATTGATTCAGTACGTGACACCAGCACCGGGGGTCAACCTGCGGCGCTATGCACGGAAAAATGTTGGTGTCTTTGGCACGCGACGGCTTGGCAAGGATGGTCAGGCGAACCAGTTGACCGCCTATCGAATCATCGATCTGGCTCGTCATCGCTAAGCAGTTGAATTGAACTGCTAGCATCTTTTCATTCTTTTTCTGCGCGGGTTCTCTCTACTTCGCAGGGTCATCTGACCGAAATAACCCTTGATACCGGCAATCTTTACCATCGCTTGGATGACGGATGTCGGGTGGAATTTCGGTCAGGGGGGGATATGGACCGGATTGGTTTTACCTTTCGTACTGCGCGCAACTTGCTTGTTAAATTTAACTTGCGAGTTTGTGCTGGCATCTTTTTGATCGCTTTGACAGCCTTTTCGACGGTTGAGGCGCAGTCTCCGCTGGTCAGTCGAGCTAGCAGCAGTTTGCAGTCACGTCAGGAAGTTTTGAAGTCGATACCGTTTGACCAAATGACAGCTGACAAGCGGCAGAAGATTGAGCGGATTGTTAACAGGCCGTCTGTCTATCGCCGGCTGCCTGTTCAGTTAACAGCTGCCGATCCTCAATTGTTCACATTCCTGGTACGCAATCCGGAAATCGTGATCAACATGTGGCAATTGATGGGAGCGACGCAGATTCAGTTTCAGCGATCGGGTCCGTACACGTTCAAACTGAATGATGGGGCTGGTACCACGAGTCGCGTGGAGCTTGTTTACGGTACCCCGGACATTCACATTTTTTATGCCGAGGGATTTTACGATGGTCCGCTGGTACCACGGCGCTTGCGTGGTTCGTGCGTGATGGTCTTGGCGTCGGGACGCGGTGAGCAGCGGGGAACGGCTTACTTGACGAGCCGTTTGGACGTGTTCTTACAAGTGGAGCAGTTAGGAGTGGAACTGCTCGCCAAGACGTTGCACCCATTGGTTGGCAGTACCGTTGATAAGAACTATGCAGATACGGTTCGGTTTGTGGGACAGTTGTCTCGTGCATCGGCCAGGAATCGGGCTGGGATCGAACGGTTGACAGCCCGGTTATCGCAGGTAGATCCGGAGGTGCGGCGTCAACTGCAGAAGATCACTGCTCGGATTGTCGAAAGCGACAAGAAACCGGGCAAGGATATTACGAGTCCCCTGTCGCCGTTAAAACCAGTGCGCGAAGCGCAGCGGCCGAGTGGTTCATCTCGCTAGTTTCCCGTGTAGCTGGGGTTAGCCATCCGGGTTTCCTGCCAGCTCGGCCGCCATTTGCTTGATGGCTGCCAGGTCCAGTTTGCCGGTACCGAGGATTGGCAGATCGCTGACTTCAAAGAAACTGTCACGGCTGGGGATATAAATGTTCGGCAGCCCTTCTTCGGACAGTTGTTGACAAAGTTCTTCAACCGGTTGCTGGAGTGTCTTGTGGAGTACGATCAGTCGTTCTCCTTTTTTCGCATCTGGAACTGCGGTTACCGCGGCCATCAGTTCTTCTTCCTCGCCACTGGTGATCAGGGAGTTAAGGGTTTCCTCGATTTGAATGTGTGGAATCATTTCGCCGCCGATCTTGGAGAAACGGCTCATCCGCCCGGTGATTTTCACAAAGCCATCGTCGTCGATCAGTGCTACGTCACCCGTATGGTACCAGCCATCTTGAATGGCCTCGGCCGTCAGGTCCTCTCTCCCGTAATAGCCTTTCATGACATTCGCCCCTTTGATCCAGAGCATGCCGGATTCATTGGCTCCCAGCTCTTCACCGCTATCCAAGTCGGTAACTTTGGCCACCACGCCCGGGACGGGCCGACCGACCGTACCGTCTTTACAGTCAACTTGAAAGTTGCCGCCGGAGCGACTGGGAGGAATATTGCCGGTGGCCAGCGGCGGTAATTCCGTGGCACCGTAACCTTCGACCGGTCGCAGTCCAAACTTTTCTTCGAAGCTGTCGGCCAGATCTACGGGGAGTTTTTCAGCACCGGTCACTACCACGTCCAGTTTTTCAAACTGTTCCGGGGTACAGCGGCGCAGGTAAGTTCTTAGGAAAGTTGGCGTGGCCAGCAGGATTGTGCCGCCATGTTTTTCTGAAAGTTTACCAACTTGTTTGGCATCCAAGGGATTGAAGTGATAGGCGCCTTTGATATTGGTCGTCATGGCGGTCCAGAGCGTGACGGTAAAGCCAAAGGAATGGAAAAATGGCAGCACGCCCAGCACTACATCCGAGCTCTTGAGTTTGACAACTTGATCGATGGCTTCGATGTTCGAGCCGATGTTGCCGTGCGTTAACATGACTCCCTTGGGGGTTCCGGTGGAACCGGAGGTGAAGATCACTGTCAGGATGTCATCGCTTTGAATCTTGGTCAGTCCCAGTTGGCGATCCAGAACGGTTGCTGGCATCAGGTAGGCGCCACAGACACCGGACAGCTTATCGGTCAGTTTCACCTTGTCACGGAGGTCTTCCAGGTAGACGATCTCGGCTTCCAGGTCAAAGTCCAGTTTTTCCATGACTTTGCGACTGGTCAGGATGCGGCGTATTCCGCATTGTTGAGTGCAGGCGTTGAGGACTTCGGAAGAGACCGTGTAATTCAGGTTAACGGCGACGCGTTGGTCGAGAGCCAGGGCCATGTTGACCACCACGGGACCGGTACCGGGGGGCAGTAGCAGTCCGACGAATTGTTCGTCGGCGTCCAGGACCTCTCGGCGCAGCAGTTTTCTCAGGATTAGCGATTTCATCAGCAGTTGACCACCACTTAAATCACCACCGAGCGAGTCCGCAATTTTCGAGCGAAACTTTTTCTTCTTGGCATAACGAATAAAATCGCGAGTTAGCTGAGTCAGTTGTTGAGTTCGTTGTTCCACGGCAATAGCTCCCAAATCTTGGACGGCTTGTCGGACTTCATAGATGTCAGTTGGCTGCTGAACGGTATCTCCAAAATGGATATTAATAGGATAAGGCCATTTGCGGGGCCATTTCCAGAAAAACTTGCCACCTTGAAAACTAAAAATACTCCCCCAGAGGCCATCGAGATAGACCGGTATCACGGGTGCCTCGGTCCCCTGGAGAATCTTCATCATACCCGGTTTGAAAGTTTGGATTTGGCCACTTCGACTAATTCCCCCTTCGGGAAAAATGCAGACCAGTTCCCCGTCATTGAGAGCTTGGCGAGCTGTCTTTAAGGCCTCGGCAATCGACTTTGGCTTGGGATTCATCAGGATGGCGCCGAAGGTCTTGGCCAGCCAGCGAATAGAGCGACTCTTGAAATTGCCGGCGTAGACGATCGTGCGAATTGGCCGGGGGCTGATAATTAAGAGAAGGATTCCATCCAGCCAGGAAATGTGGTTGGAAACCAGTAGTGCTCCCCCCTCTGCGGGTAATTTTTCTAACCCCTCAATCCGTATCCGGTAAGCGGTCCGGCTGGCTAACCAGACCATGAATCGAATCGATGCCTGCGGGATTAGCCAAATGATGTAAATGAAAATGGGGATCGTAAGTATTCCAGTCACCAGGAAAACTTGTCGTGATGACAGGTATGGTTGTTTTACAGACTGCTCGTAGACCCCTTTCACGAGTCGCTTGTGATCCGGGAAACGCTGGTAAAAGGAATCACGAACCAAATGCTCTTCCCGCTGGCGACGTTCCTTAATTTCAAACCACAACAGTTCCGTTAGAGTTGCTCGATATAACTTGGAATCTGCAGTAGCTGATTCCTGGGAGCCTGGCGTGCTGGGCAAGTGTTCTTCAATTTTTGGGGCTTGCTGATCGTCGGTGCCAACTGGTGGCCAACTGGCAGTAAATCGGGCAAGTGCCTGATCTACTTGCTGTTCTTGGACGGCGGTCAGGGGCTGACCGCGCAGCTGGTCGGCGATATTTTGCAGGTTTCCAGGCTCATGGGGATAACGCATGCCAGAATAGGCAACGGAGACGATCAGGATGCCACTGAAGGTGAGAAAATTGACGGCCGCCAGTATCGAACCGCGATTTTTCACTGGACTTCGTTCCTGGATATAGGCGGCCAGTGGCACATCAAAGAGGCCCGCGCTGCAACCTAATGTGAAGAGCAGAAAACAGGCCCAGATCATTCCCATGTTCCAGGGCGCCATCGGATCAATAATCGTATCCTGAACCGTGAAGATCAGCATTGAACTGACGGCGATGCCAAAGGCACCCAATGGCAGGATGCCCAGTTCGACACGGCCTCCCGACCAGATGCCAGCCAGTACGCTACCGACGCCGACCCCCAGGATCAGACAGAACAACAAGGGAACCTTGTCCGCTTCGTACAGTCCGCCACCTTCCGAGGCAAACTGATCGATGTTTAATTGAGCCAGTCCCCCGACTGACCAGAAGAAGACGATGCCGAGGGCCACGCGCAACAAAGGACCACTGGACCCGAGTGTTCGCAAGTCGCGATAGGTTTGCGTGGCTGCATTCCAGGGAAACTTGCGAGTTGGATTAGCAGCCGGCACGCGACGGATCAGCAGACTTAACAGGGTGCCGATGATCGCAATCGTGATCAGTGTCATCCCGGACCATTGCCAGTGTTCTTGTCCACGATACCCGGTGATGTCCGCCAGCCGACTGCCGATCGCCATGCCTGCGACAGTTGCCACGACGGTCGTTAGTCCAAAGAGCGCATTGGCGAGCGAAATTCGGTCACTCCTGAGTAACTCGGGGACGCTCCCCAGCTTGGCCGGAGAAAAAAGTGCACTTTGTGCACCCATCAGTGCGACGGCTATAATCAGGATCCAGATGTTACCCAGAACAATGGACAGGGTGCCCAGTCCCATGATGATGATTTCAGCAATCTTGCAGCCGAAAATAACATTTCGTTTACTGTAGCGATCGGCCAAAAAGCCAGCCGGGGCAGCCAGCAGCAGATAGGGCAGCACAAAGCAGGCGGTCCCTGCCATGAGAATATTACGTACCTGTTCCGGATCAACAAAATCCTTCCCTACGCCA
>CAZXJC010000739.1:0-2941 GCA_964640885.1 uncultured Pirellulaceae bacterium
CGCGATCTTCCTGCTGGAGACTCTCCCCACCGTCGTGTCCATGTCGCAGCATTTTATCCGCAATGGATACCGAGCCACGCGTGTGGGGAAAATTTATCATTACAACGTTCCATCGCATATTGGTACGGGCGGACATGATGACCCCTATTCTTGGGACCGGACCATCAATCCCAGGGGACGGGATCGTGATGATGAACCGCTGATTTTTGCGATCAAGCCACGTAAACGGTTTGGTGCTCTCCTGAGTTGGCTTCCGGCAGAGGGGGACGATTCGGAACAGACCGATGCGATTGGTGCCAGCGAAGCAATCCGCGTGATGGAACGGCATGCAGCTAACAAGAGCCCCTTTTTTCTGGCGGTGGGCCTTTATCGTCCCCATACGCCCTACGTAGCGCCGAAGAAATACTTCGAGATGTATCCCCGTGAGAAAATTGTGGTGCCTGCCGTTCCGCAAGGCTACCTGGCTACCTTGCCACAGCCAGCACAAAAATCGCTACTGCGGAAAAAGGAACAACTTAACTTGAAGCCTGATCTTGCGCTACGGGTGATCCAGGGCTATTACGCGTCCATTACGTTTGCGGATGCCCAGGTAGGCCGATTACTGGATGCGTTGGAAAGGCTCGAATTGGATGAAAATACTGTGGTGGTCTTCACCTCCGACCATGGTTACCACATGGGCGAACATGGGCACTACCAAAAGACAACCTTGTTTGAGAATGCAACACGCGTTCCGTTGATTATCGCAGCGCCAGGGATGAAGTCAGGGGGAAGGACGAGTAAATCACTTGCGGAGATGGTTGACTTTTATCCCACGTTATCGGAATTATGCGGCTTGCCAGCTCCGAGCAATCTCTCCGGCGTGAGCTTGGTGCCGACCCTTGAAAATCCGGAAGTGAAGACGCGGCAGTCCGCGTTGACCCAGTACGATGTGGGTTATAGCCTGCGGACCGCGCGTTATCGATACAGTGCCTGGGGTGAAGACGGAGTGTTGGGGGCGGAGCTTTATGACCACGCTTCGGATCCAGCTGAACTGGTTAACTTGGCGGGAAAAACCGAGTTGGCAGAGACGGAAGCAGGCTTGAAAAAACTCTGGCAGCAACGCGTGGAATTAGCCAAGCAGGTGCCAGCCAAACTTAAACAAGTCCCACGAGCCCAGCGGTGATTTAATCTCCCAGCGGCCGTGCCGTCACCGTATTGTCTCGGTATTTCTCCAAGTGTTCGTCATCGAGTGTCACGCCCAGTCCAGGGCCGTTGGGGGCAACAGCAGCAGGCGGTCCGAGAGTTAGTGGTTCGGTAAGTAGATCACTGACATGGTAAAAGGGACCGATGAAATCGCCCGGAAATCGTTGGCTGGCAATTGCGGGTAACGCTGTGGCCAAGTGCAGCATGGCTGCGGTCCCTACTCCCAACTCCAAATTGCTACCAATACTGCAAGACTTACCCGCCGCAGCTGCGATGTTGCAGATTTGTTGGGCAGGGCCCAGGCCCCCATGCTTGCCAGGATAAACGGCCAAGAGATCCACGCCGGGTTCGGCTGCCAGTCGCCTGGCATCTTGGATGGTAAAGAGACTTTCATCGGCCATTAAGGGAACCCCGGTATGCTCGCTGAGCGTTGTGAAGTCAGCTGCATTATCTCCAGGGATCGGTTGTTCGGCAAAGAGCAGGTCATATTGTTCGAGGCGAGTCAACATTCGGATCGCCGTACTTAGGTTCCAACCCTGGTTGGCATCGATTCCAATGGGTATGTCGGGTCCAGCTAATTCTCGCACCAATCGCACTCGCTCCAGGTCCCCTGTTTCGTCCAATCCAACCTTCACCTTCAGGCAGGATGCTCCCCAGTCAAGAAAAGTCCTGGTTAATTCAGCTGTTTTGTCGGGTGGGAATCCACCAATCACGAGTTTTATCGGCAGTTCCCGGCGCGTCCGACCGCCCAGCAGTTGGTAGCAGGGGACGCCGTAGTACTTGCCAGCCAAATCCCAAAGAGCCATTTCGACGGACGCCTTGGTAAACGGATTGTGTCGGATGGCGCCGTTGATGCGGGCCGTGGCTGCAGTGATGTTAAGTGGATCTTGCCCGATGAGCAGCGGCGCTAACAGGCCCTGGATGACCGCAACAGCGCCGGGGCTGGTTTCACCGCTCCAGCGAGGTGCCAGAGTGGCTTCGCCAATACCAATGAGTCCCTCGTCCGTATGAACGCGAAGTATTACGTAAGGAGAATCGACGTGCTCGCCATGAGCGGTCTTGGTGCTCAGGCCAGGTTTGAGGGGGACACAAACTGGGATCGTTTCCAGTCGAGTGATTTTCATGCGTATTCCGGGAGAAATTGTTTCCAGTTTTCGTAAATGATGTTATGGATCATCTCGTCCGGAACGCGAGGTAATGATGTGCCCTCGGTCACCTGGTTGACTTTCTGTTGGCCGGCGATTACCTGTGCTGGCGTGGCAGAGGGAAAATCGGATCCGAAAATGAGTTTGTGCTCAACGCCGTATTCAATCGCCGACATGAAACCCTGGTAGTGACGAAGTGGGCGGTAATGGAGGGCTGAGATATTGCTGTAGAGATTCGGGTGTTTGCGGATCAGTACGACGCATTCGTCTTCCCAGGGATGGCCCAGGTGGGAGATGACGATTCTCAGGTCAGGGCAGGCGATCGCGATATCTTCCAGTAGGATGGGATTGGCAAATTTCAGTGGCCCGGGTCGTACGAAGGAAGTTCCTTGGTGGATATTCACCGGGCTCCCTAGCGCTTCTGCTTTTCGAAAGAGGGGCAAGTGTTTGGGGTCTTGCGGGTCCCAGTTCTGGTAAATGGGTGAACATTTTAAACCCCGTAAGCCGAGATCATTGACGTAATAAACCAACTGCTCAACACAGTCCGAATCGTTCGGGTCCACTGAGCACCAGCCGATGAAACGGTCTTCATGCTCTTTCACAAAACGAGCAAT
>CAZXJC010000740.1:0-2575 GCA_964640885.1 uncultured Pirellulaceae bacterium
CGCCATTTCGTCGCAGCCACCGAGCGTGCCAAACGCGTCTGGGTGAAGATTGGTGAGCAGCTCTTTCGCTTACGAAGAAGGTCACGGAGAAACGGGAATTTCCGCGGCTCGCTATCCCTCTCGAATCAACAAGTCGATCGACTTATTGACCAGGGCGTGATTCGTGATGGCTGGTTGCACTACGAGGTGCTCAGTCGCGGCAGCGACGAGCGACGCTTCCAGGGCCAGGTTCAGTTGATTGAGCCGACCGGTCTTTCGGTGATTTCTGATATTGATGACACGATGAAGACCACGCAAGTTCACGATTTGCAGTTAATGCTAGAGAATACTTTTTTGGAAGAGTTTCAGCCGGTGGATGATTTGCAGAGCGTCTATCATCAATGGGCAGCTGCGGGTGCTTCCTTTCACTATGTCTCTTCCAGTCCCTGGCCCCTGTTTGAACCACTGAATGAATTTTGCCAGGGAGCAGGGTTCCCACGCGGTAGTTATCATCTCCGCCTGCTGCGGTTGCGAGATCACATGCTGCGTCGTTTACCGGTGATCCGCCGACGGGGCAAAGGGGGCAAGATTAAGTCCATTCTGAAGGCCTTTCCGCAGCGGAAGTTTGTCCTGGTGGGTGATTCGGCTGAGCGGGATCCAGAAATTTATGGAGCAGCCGCTCGCTTGTGTCCCGACCAGGTTGCGGCTATCTACATCCGCCAGGTAGCCGAGCGACCACTGGAAGGGCCGCGTGCCGATTATGCCTTTCGGGGGCTTTCCAGCCAACTTTGGTCGACATTTGAAGCAGCTCATGAGTTGCCGGCGACCGTGTTGGCCAGCGAAACAGCCGGTGTAGCCTGATTTGGACTTTCGACAGCCTCGGATCGTTGTGGCAGATTCGTCTCAACCCCCCTTGTAAGAAGGGCTGGCATGGGTAATCAAAGAAGGCTTGAATCGTCGTTCAAAGAGTCTGATGGTTATTACGTTAACCTGAACAAATGAACAATCAGGAACCGGGGTTCGGGCCAGGTGATTTCTCAGGAGTTGATGTTATATGGCGCGGAATACGGGTCCCAAAGGACGTATTAATCGGCGACTTGCCAAATGGTCTATGAGCGCAGCGGTGCTGTTCGCGCTGCTGATCGTCGTGAATCGCCACCGGGTATGCATACCCGTGGACGCCGCCGGTCGAATTATGCGACCGCCTTGTATGAAAAACAAAAGGTGAAGCATTATTACGGGTTGGGGGAACGGCAATTACAGCGTTATTTCCGTAACGTTTCATCGAAGCAGGGGAACACGGGTGAATTGCTCTTGATGCTCTGTGAACGACGACTCGACAACGTGATTCGTCGATCGGGTTTTGTTTCAACTCGGCCACAGGCTCGACAGGGAGTCACGCACGGACATTTCCAGGTTAATGGGGTCAAGGTAACGAAGCCTTCTTACCTGCTACGAGCCGGTGACGTTATTACTGTCCGTCGGCGAAATAATTTGTTGACGTTGTACAGCCGTTTGGCTGCTGAAGAATCCGGGGAACCGCTCGATTGGGTCACCTTTGACGCGGAGACTTTACGAGCCACGGTTCAGGGATTGCCAAGTGCTTCGGACATCAGCTTGCCGGTTGATGTGAACACCATTATCGAATTCTTGTCGCGTTAAGATCAATGCGAACATCGCTGGTCGTTTTGGGTGGCGGACCTGGTGGCTACGCGGCTGCTTTCTTGGCGGCTGATCAGGGGCTCGATGTTGTCCTGGTAGATGCTGAGCAACAATTGGGCGGTACCTGCTTGCTACGAGGTTGTATTCCCAGTAAGTCACTTTTGCACCTGGCGCGTGTGATGGGTGAAGTTGACCAGCTGGCAGAAGACTGGGGCGTTGAGTATGGAAGTCCCCGGATTGACCTGGAGCGGATCCGTAACCATCAGCAAGCGCTGATTGGACGACTCTCCGGTGGATTGCAACAACTTGCCAAACGCAGAGAAGTCCGCGTGATTCAGGCGCGTGGTTGCTTCCAGGATTCTCACACATTGCAGCTGGATTCAGCTGACACCTCGCTCGGGGAAGACCGTTTATTGGAGTTTGACCATTGTATCCTGGCAACTGGTTCTCGACCGGCCTGTCCACCTGCCCTGGCAATCGACTCTCCACGGGTGATGGATTCCCGGACCGCACTTGAGTTGGCAGAAATTCCCGAGCGTTTACTGATCATCGGTGGTGGTTATATTGGCTTGGAACTGGGAACTGTTTACGCGCGACTGGGCAGCCAGGTAAGTGTGGCAGAATTAACCAGCGGTTTATTGCCCGGAGTCGATCGCGACCTGGTTAAGGTCCTGCAGCGACAGTTGGAATCGGTGTTCACGGCACCGTTGATGCTGGAAACCAGGGTCGATGCGATTGAAGATACCGGTTCGCATCTGCAGGTTTCCATGACCAGTCCTGATGGTCCTCTTGATCAGCAGTTTGACCGGGCGTTGATTGCGGTTGGTCGCACCCCGGCTTCTACAGGCCTGGGCCTGGAGAATACCGAGGTGGTCCTCGATGATCGTGGCTTTGTTGTTACCGATGAGCAGCAGCGGACAGCCGATGCGGCAAT
>CAZXJC010000741.1:0-4235 GCA_964640885.1 uncultured Pirellulaceae bacterium
AGAGATCGAACAGCGCCTGGATGAGTGGATGCAAAAATACTGTCAATCATCGGAATAATAATCTAATCATGCGCCTGTTAATGATGGGTACGGGTCCGTTTGCCGTACCGACCTTCCATGCCTTACTTGATTCCCAGCATATGGTGACTGGGCTCGTAACGCGCCCGCCGAGTTCATCTCGCAGTCGCAAAGCAATCCAAAATCCAATGCTGGAGGCTGCTCAAGCGGCCGACTTACCAATAGTGATGCCCGCAGACATCAACAGTTCTGAGGGGCATGACGCAATCACCAGTTTTGCTCCTGACCTGCTGGTTGTCTGCGACTATGGTCAAATCCTCACATCGGAAACGTTGGGATTGAGCCCGCTGGGGGGAATCAATCTGCACGGCTCACTGCTACCGCGTTATCGTGGGGCGGCCCCTGTTAATTGGGCCATCCTGCGGGGAGACCCGGTCACTGGAATAACGGTCATTCACATGACACCGCGCCTCGACGGTGGACCAATATTAACCAGTTGCCAGACGGACATTGACGAAAACGAAGATGCCCAGCAACTGGAGCAGCGCCTGTCAGAACTAGGGGTCGAACCGGTACTGGCGGCTTTGCTCCTCCTGGAAGACTGGGATGGAACAAGTACGATCGGAGTTTTGCAGGCAGCAGATGAGGTGACCCAGGCTCGACGCCTTCGCAAGGATGACGGTCAGATCGACTGGACACTCCCGGCCAGCGATCTTCATAATCGGGTTCGCGGTCTCAAGCCCTGGCCGGGCACCTACACGCACTGGCTCCGACCCGAAGACTCACCGATGCGACTGATCGTTGTCCAGGCGGCTCCCTGGGAGACAAGCCAGCAGAGTGGACCCCAACCGGGCGAGGTGGTAGCCTCCGACCCCGGACAATTACTGGTTGCCACGGGAGCAGGCATCCTGTCATTACAGGTAATACAACCGGCGGGACGGAAGGCCATGCAGGTCGACGCATTCCTGCGAGGCTACCCGATCAGTCCCGGTGATCGGTTGGGGAATTAAGTGGTTCTTACAGCCCTGTAAATCGCCGCCAGCTGGACTTTCAACCAACCTCCTTTTGCCAGTTACATTCCCCTCATTGACAGTCCTGGACCGACCCGTCATACAGGGGAAACGAGTCGGTTTGGCAGCGATCGTGTCCCCAACGGATAGAACGTCCCGCATGGAAATCATTGTCCAGGAAAACTACGCGGCCATCAGCCAGCAGGCAGCGACTGTTGTCGCCGAGGTAGTGCGATCCCGACCAGCTGCCGTCCTGGGTCTGGCAACTGGGAGCACACCGCTGGGGCTTTACGAGGAACTGATTCGACTGCATCGGGAAGAGGACCTCGATTTTTCCCAGGTAACGACTTTTAACCTGGACGAATACGTCGGCCTGGCAGCTGACCATCCCCAAAGCTACCACTATTTCATGCACGAGAACCTGTTTCGTCATATCAATGTGCCAGCGGAGAATATCCATATTCCGGACGGTACTACCAGTGACTCCAATGCCTTTTGTGAATCCTACGAGGAACGCATCGCTGCCTCTGGAGGCATTGATTTACAAGTCCTGGGCATTGGGTCGGATGGTCACATTGCTTTTAACGAGCCGGGTAGTTCACTCACTTCGCGGACTCGTGTCGAGACCCTGGCCAGGCAAACCATTGAGGACAACGCACGTTTCTTTGCATCTGCGGATGATGTGCCGGTTCACGCCATCACGATGGGAGTTGGTACGATCCTGGATGCTCGCAAGATTATTTTATTGGCGAACGGGGCAAATAAGTCGTCCGCAGTAGCTGCCGCAGCAGAAGGTCCTGTGAGTAGTACGTGTACGGCAAGTGCCCTGCAAAATCATCCTGACACGATTTTTTTCCTCGACACCGAAGCGGCCAGCCAACTGCAGATGGCAGACGACTAGCGCTCGGCCCAGGTCTACGACTCCTCGGTGCCGGCATCCGGCACCGCCAGGTTATCGCGATGGATCACCTCGTCGTAGGGCTGATGTCCTAAGAGTTCGGCGATTTGATTCGATCGACAACCTTTTATTTTCTGCATTTGGACTGCTGAGTAATTAGTGAGCCCGCGGGCAATTTGAGTTCCGTCGGGACCACACAGATCCACAACGTCTCCTTTGTCAAACGAACCCTCCACGCCAGTGATGCCAATCGCCAGCAAGCTGCCCCCTTGTGCGCAAATCGCCTGGCAGGCACCCTCATCGAGAATAAGCTTGCCCTGGGGCTGAGCCGAAAAAGCAATCCACCGCTTCCAAGGACTAACCACTTTACCCTGCGCTAGAAATAATGTGCCCAGGGGTTCGCCCGCTAGTAAACGTTTTGCGGCAGCCGGCTCGTCACCGCTGGCAATGATCATGTTGCCTCCAGCCGCGGTCACCATACGAGCGGCCTCCAGCTTGCTAGTCATCCCACCTTTGCCCAGCGCATTGCTATCAGTCGTGACATACTGCTGCAAGTTGTCATCCAGTTCGGTGACCAGCGGAATAAGCGGCGATTGTGGATCTTCAGGATCGCCTGCCAGCAGTCCCGGTACATTCGACAGCACAATTAATAGCGATGCGCCCAACAGGTTAGTCACCAGGGCAGCCAGGCGATCATTGTCACCGAAGGTCGTCATCAACTCATCAACAGAAACCGTATCATTTTCATTGATAATCGGTATCACGTTAAGACTCAGCAACGATAGCAATGTATTGCGCACATTGAGATAGCTGGTCCGGTCATTCAATTCCTGGGCGGTAAGCAGCACCTGGGCTGCTTTTTGTCCATGCCTGCTGAACGTCTGATCGTAGGTTTGAATCAGGTGGGTTTGGCCAACAGCGGCCACGGCTTGCAAGGTCGAGAGGTCTTCCGGTCGACGGTCCAAGCCCAACTGGCTCATGCCGGCTCCCACAGCCCCGGAACTTACCAGGACCACTTTTTTATGTTCGGCAACCAGGGCACTGATTTGTTCAGCCAGTTGTTCCATGCGGCTGGTATCCAGCGTCCCATCGGCCTGGGTCAAAACGCGAGTTCCGACCTTAATTACGATAATTTCAGCCGTAGCAGCGATTTCTTGACGAAGCAGATCAGTCATAGCCAACAGCCGGGACACGAGGAAATGGTCATTGCCAGGCGTTCAAGTCTGGCCTGGACCCTAGTTATGAGCCTTATCCGGGCTGCCAGGTTCAGTCTCGGATTCCAGGCAACCGAAAACAGGCAATCGATACGGTCAACTGCTGAGCCTAACCAGATCCTTACCCGACAGCAACCGATCATCGCTTGAGAAACCTTCGCATCAGACGTAGAATGGGTACTTGGAATGGAGTCCGTCAGGCAAGCACTCATTTTTCTCGGAGCATTTGAAGCAGGTACTGTTCTGGCCTTCGAGAGATTTTCTCTGACAAAAGGATTTTGCAGCGAGCATCAATGAGCGATATACACCATGAGTGCGGCATAGCCGCCATCTACCATTTGCCCTCCGATGAAGCCAGTCCCATTTGCGGTGACGTGCCGGCAGACGAAGCTTCACGATTATTGCCAAGGATGCTCCTGGATATTCAGAATCGCGGGCAATTAGCGGCTGGCATGACTTCTTATAGTCCCCACCGCAACCAGTTGATTGACACCCACAAAGACATTGGCTCGGTAAGCGAAGTTTTTCGTTTATCGCATCGTGGCAAAAGCGAAAACCTGATGCGCGAATACGCCGGCGTCGCGGCTATCGGGCATGTTCGTTATGCAACCTGTGGCCAGGAGGACCGCAGTTACGCTCAGCCGTTTGAGCGACATCACCTGCAGAAACACAAGTGGTTCAGTTTTGGGTTTAACGGGCAACTGGCTAATTACCAGTCGTTACGGGATCGCATCCTCAGTGACGACGACCACCACTTAACTCGAGAAACTGACACTGAAATCATCATGCATGAAATCAGCCGCGAGCTGTCTGGCAACCAGCGGCCAGCGCTGATCGACATCATGAAAAACATTAGCTCCCGATTTGATGGCGCTTACAGCCTGGTTTACCTGAACGCGATGGGCGACATGATGGTGGCACGGGATCCTCTTGGGATCAAGCCACTCTGTTATGCCAAGGAAGGTCCCCTGTTTGCTGCTGCTAGTGAGAGTGTCGCGTTATTGAACCTGGGATTTCAGCCTGATCATATTCACTCAGTACCACCGGGTAGCTTGATCTCAATTACCGATGGAAAATTCAATATCGAGTCATTTG
>CAZXJC010000742.1:0-7556 GCA_964640885.1 uncultured Pirellulaceae bacterium
CAGCCAACGATATAAATTACCAGCAGACTCAACGAGACCTCTGTGAAGTCCTAATCGAGACACTCAACTCGCAAGAGCGCCAGCTGCTCAACCTGGTTTTCAAAGCTATCCGGGACCAGTCACCATTAGCCCCGGATCCCCTTACTTCCTGGCCTTCGCTGAGTGAAAAGCTAACCGCTGGCTGGCAGCGCTATTACGAAAAGGCCTACCTGGAAGTTGCCAAGTTCAACACGGATTTGAGCGATGGCCAAAAGAAAGCCTGGCTGGACGTTCTGCAACGCAGCAAAGATCTTTGGGAGGGCCCGCTGACGACTGGTTTCCAAGCGGTGGCAAAGAAACAAACTCCGAGTCCGCAACAACAACAAGCCATGCTTGAGGTACAAACAACTCTCGACCAGTTAGAACTGGAAAAAGTTCGCGACCACACCCTCTTTCGTGGCTCCGAACATATCATCTGGTTCCGGCTGTTCGAAAAACTGATGCGGGCCAGTCCCGACCAAATCAATCAGTCTCCCTCAGCCCAGGTCAACTTCTTGCAACTTGACAACCAAGGCCCCGAGTATCGGGGAAAGCTGGTCACCGTCAGTGGCCAGATCCGCCAGGGATACCGAGTGCGAGCACCCCAGAATCTCCTGGGAATCAAAGAATACTCGGTCTTCGCGATCAAGCCGAATGATGGCCCCGAGCAACCGATCATCATTTATTGTTTGGAGACTCCAGCCGGTTTCCCGTCGCTTCCGGACAAGGATCTCGATCAAAAAAAATCGAGTGTTCGGGAACAGGCGAGTTTCACAGGTTACTTTTTCAAATCCTGGGTCTATAAGACTGAAAACTCCACGTTTTCCGCTCCCTTAATCCTGGCCAGGAGTCCCAACTGGAAGTCAACTGGTAAATTACGGCTCAACCAACAACGGCTCGCGTCCGGGCAGCTGACTTCCCGTCACTTTCGGCTAATTTTAGCAGCCACTCTCACGACAGCACTGCTATTTACGTTCTTTGTTTATCGCCGTAGCCGCTGGAAAAATTCCGCGACGCTCAGTAAATCGATGGACCAACGAGCTCAGGATTCGCTTAGCCGGCTTCCAGAAGACGAAATCGGTGCTGGGCCACTCGCCGCACTTCAAGCTCTGGCTACAGAAAACACAACGGACCAGGCCAGTGACAACGACTCCCCAACAGGAGGCGCCAGTGATTCATAAGGTTCTCTCCTGCCCAATCAGGACCAGCTACCATCGGGTCTGGTTCTTCCTCTTAGCAATGTGGCTGCTCGGCAATCCATTGACAGCTACCTTGAGTATTGCTCAAGGAACCACAGCAAAGCCCGCCGCAGCGAGCGACGAACTCCCCTGGAAGCGGGCTGGCCAGCGTTCTCCACGGCCACCAGCAGAGTCTGAGATCAGCGCACGGATGTTCTTACAACAAAAAGGAATCGACGACAGTCAACTAAGTTTTCTCAACGACGAAACCGACTGGTCACCAGAAGCTGAAGACACGACAATCAAGATACTCTTTCACCTGCCAGCCATTAGCCCGCATTACATTGATCGCTGGAGCAGTAAACCAGCTCCTTGGCAAACGCTCGTCAGCGACCCACAGGAACACCAGGTCAACTTTTTTCGAATCCAGGGCCGCATCCGTAAGATTGAAAAAAAAACGATCGTCTCCGAAGCTGCCCGACTGCTTCACTTTGACCACTACTATCAAGCCCACGTAGAGATACCTGATACTTCTCATACTGCGATCATCTGCACACGACATTTCCCGGCGACCTGGAAACCAGGCGATGCACTGGACGAAAAGGTCGAGGTAGCAGGACTCTTTCTCAAGCTCGGATCCCAGCAATCCGATCGACAGAAATTCTACTTTGCGGCACCGCGGATTGCCTGGCTGCCTGATCGCCTCAATAAGACTGCCGGGATTACCAGGGACCATCTTCTGCTGGCAAGCATGGGTGTCGACGTCGGTCTTTTTTCGCATATTACGCGTCAAACTCGCCATGAATTTACCGGGGACGAACGGGCCTGTTTCTACCAGTTGCTGTCAGCCGTTTCACAAACTACAGGAACCACCTTAAGCGGCAAACAACCGCGAAAACTGGATATCCCTAAATTGCTACGTAATACGGCCGATGCCCAGGGACAGTTGTTTACGCTCGAGGGAACCGCGCGTCGTATTACACGGATTGTCGTGGAAGACCCCGGCACCCAAGAGCGGTTCAAAGCTGATATCGATGGCGATGGCCAGACCGACTTATTGGACCATTACTACCAGATCGACATGTTCGTCTCCCTCAAGGGGAAGAGTGTTCAAATCAAGAAAGATGCCAATGACAAAGATGCGCCGATTTTCTCCAACGTCTATCCGGTTAATGTCTGTGTCCGAACTTTACCGCCAGAACTAAAAAAAATGAACCAGGAACTGGTCGCTGGCAAACCGAACCAGGACTTGTTACGAGCAACCGTTCGCCTGCAAGGTTTCTTCTTTAAGACTTGGAGCTATCAAACCGTCTATGCTTCCAGCAAGGACGAAGAGGGGTTCCAGACAAGTCCCATCTTTATTGCCACCGCACCGGAAGTCATTTCGACCGAGATAACACGCAGCCCCTACATCGGCGTGCTGGTTGCCACCGTCTTTACAATCGCCCTAATCGCCTGCTGGTTTTTTATCTGGAAAAACAACCGGGCCGACCGACAGTTCAAAGAAACAACTCTGAAGCGTTCACTGGAGGCTCCTGACCTCGAATCGCTCCACCGCTTAACGGAGCCCACTAACGCGACTGCTGAAAACCCGGCCACACCACCCTGATTCTCTCCGCCGCAACCAGTCATCGCGAAACAAATCGTGACACCCTCTTGACGGGCCAGCCTGCAGCCTCATATTGCTACGTATTGGGAAGACTCCCAAAAGCTATTTACGGCAATGGTTTTCCAAAACAAAGAAGACTGGCTCGGTGACTTGTCCGTTCCCTTGGATCCAAGCCCCTTTGGTCAGTCGTTTTCAAGCGAGACAAACAACCTGGAGGTAAGCATCTCATGAGGCGAAGCAAGATTACAATCATCGGGGCCGGCAACGTTGGTGCTACAACCGCTCACTGGTGCGCCGCCGCAGAACTGGGCGACATCGTGCTGCTCGATATTCCGGCAACCGAAGGAATGCCCGCCGGTAAAGCACTCGATCTGATGGAAGCCTCTCCCATCGTGGGCTTTGATGCCAACATCGTGGGAACTACCAGCTACGAAGAGACCACTGACAGTGATGTGGTTGTTATCACTGCCGGCATTCCCCGCAAACCGGGTATGAGTCGTGATGACCTGCTCAGTACCAACGCTCGTATCGTCTCTTCGGTAACCGCAGAAATCAAGCAAACTAGCCCAAATGCCATCCTAATCGTCGTCAGCAATCCACTCGATGCAATGGTACAACGAGCTCTGCAAGTCAGTGGCTTCCCGCCCAATCGCGTGATGGGACAGGCAGGAGTTCTTGACACGGCACGATATCGAACGTTCCTGGCCATGGAACTGGGGGTCAGTGTCGAAGATGTCTCGGCCTTACTGCTGGGCGGACACGGTGACACGATGGTGCCGTTGCCCAGTTGTACTTCGGTCGGCGGGATACCCATTAGCCAATTGATCGACGCCGAACGACTTGAAGAAATCGTCCAACGAACCCGCAAGGGCGGTGCAGAAATCGTCGGACTCTTGAAAACTGGCAGCGCTTTCTACGCACCAGCCGCCGCCACGACACAAATGGTCGAAGCAATCGTGAAAGATAAAAAACGACTCCTTCCCTGTGCCGCTTACTGCGACAGTGAATATGGAGTCGGTGGATTCTACGTTGGCGTACCGGCCATCCTGGGAGCCACTGGCGTCGAGAAAATTATTCAACTCGACCTTAATGAAGAAGAACAAGCCGCCTTCCAGCACAGTGTCGATGCGGTTAAAGCGCTTGTTGAAACGATGACGGAATTGCTCGAAAGTGATTAAGCTTTCCGCCTGAGCTTACGATGCAGTCGCAGAAACTGGCCTGGTAAAACTACCCGGTTAGCAACCACCGTTGCTGGCTGCGCAGAGCTCGCCTGAAAGTGATAGCATCTTCGGCAAACCTTCATATTGCTCTTGACTCGGCTAGCAATCGGATCTGTTTCAGCCTGTCAGAACACTGACATTGACATGCCTTTCATGGTCCCTTAAAAACGCTAATCGAATTAAAAATGCTCAAACATCATGACTTGGCCAGTTGAATGAATCGCATCGAGTTAAGTGACCTGCAGTTAGCATCACCCTCCGAAAGCAAATCTCCTTTTGAGCAGGCAACGGCTCCGAATCACTTAACCGCTGGTCCTCCACATTCGCTTTTCTCGCCACTTCATTACGAGAAACATTACGCTTATCCGCTGGTCGTTTGGTTGCATGGCGACCAAGGGAACGAAAACCAGCTACGTCAAGTTATGCCGTTGATCAGCATGCGAAATTACGTTGGCGTTTCCACGCGAGGAACAGTTGCCAACAAGCCGACGGAAGGCAGTTTCCGTTGGGAACAAACCTGCCGTGAAATCTTTCTGGCCGAACATCGAATCCTCGATTCCATTGAGGTCGCCGGAGAAGAATTTCACTTGGATACCAGTCGGATTTTCCTTGCCGGCTACCAGTCTGGTGGAACCATGGCGCTACGGGTGGCACTCAACCATCCCGAGCGGTTTGCCGGAGCTGTCTCAATCGGTGGGCCATTTCCGGAAGGGGAAGCGCCCCTGCGATCTCTGCGACAGGCTCGTAACTTACCTATATTACTGGCCCAATCACGTTACTCGACCGTTTACCCAATTGAAACCGCCTGCCAAGAAATGCGGTTGTTCCATACTGCCGGCTTACAGGCGTCAATTCGTCAGTATCCTTGCGACGACGAACTCGATACTCAGATGTTAGCCGATCTGGATAGCTGGCTAATGGAACAGGTCACCGGAGTCGTCGAAGACGAAACTCCCTCTCCGACTCCATGGCTACAGGGCGAAGAAAACTGATAGCACTTTCGCAATCTTCCGAGCCCAGTACTTGGCAGGCTCTCTAGCCGCCTTAAGCAGCCTGATTTACTCGTAGATCAAATGCGGATTGACCTTAACTGGCGATTTACGTTACAAATCCCCCGCTTTGCCGCCATGGCTTCAGCTGCGCACCGGTCTTTTAGTCATTGCCTGCCTGGCTGCTGGCAATCTGAACCCTTTCCTCAACCCTAAATACGGCCAAAGGGAAATTCACGGATGAGCTTCCTGGGCAACCTGACAACGAACCTTACCGGTCCGACCGGCATCTTATCACCCGCAAAACGGTGGTTTGTAGTAGCACTGTTATGTCTGATCATTTTCAGTTTGATCATGCTCTGGCAGCCATCTGCAACCACCTATACCGATCTATTTTCGGGTCGCCGGTTTAGTCCCACAGAAATGACACAGATCGAACAAGCCTTTGCCGCTGCTGGCTTAGACCAATGGCAGGTTGCGGATGGACGGGTGGCAGTGCCACGCGACCAAAAGTCAGGCTACCTGACGGCGTTACAAAACGTCATCGAACCTGACACGCTCAATGCTGATATGGACCTGGCCTTAAAGAACAGCAGCCTTTGGGAACCACGGCATATCAAGGATCTGAAAATTAAACACGCGGAAGAAAAACAACTTTCCCGCATGTTAGCTACCATGAAGTTCATCGAAGACGTCACCGTTCGCAAAGATCAAATCGACAATAGGGGACTGCGGGGCAACCGGGAAACCACGGCGCTAGCAGCAGTCAAGCCGACCGGCGACATGCAACTCGACGGCGATAAGGCATATGCCATCCGCAATGCGGTTGCGGCCTGTTATGCCGGGCTTTCTAGCGAACACGTGACCGTTCTGGACCTTAACTCTGGCCGAGTTTTTGGTGGAGACACACAAGCAGACACCGTTGCCACAGATCCGTATGCGAATCGCAAGCGTCATTTCGAACAACTTTACCAGGATCGTATTCGTGCGGAATTATCCGCTGAGATTGAAGATGTCACGGTCGAGCTGTACGTCGCCCTGAACTATGCCGAAAAACAAAACGCGATCGGGGTAACATCTAAACAGCGTCCAACTGCCGAAGTCCGGGAGACCGCGACCCTTGTTCCAGAACATGTTGTCGCTTCGATTACCGTACCAGCTGCCTATTATCGGCAAATGGTTCAACAGCAAAACACTACCACTAAGGACACCTTAACCCCGCTCGGTGATTCAACTCGCCTCAAGATGATCCAGCAGGCCACGGTCCACAGGATCCGCAAACGGGTTACCCAGCTATTACAAATCCCACTAACAGCAAATCTTCAGCCGCCGACCACCATGGTTCACATTAATACCCCGGTAGATCCCTCGGCAATGATTGCTAACGCCTCAGAGCAACAGACGGCGTCCGCCAGCACGCTCACGGAAGGTCCCTGGATGTGGCTCGGCTGTATCCTATTTGCCATTCTTGGCACCGGGATTCTCATCCAGTGGCAACAGAAAAAACCGGTAATACTTCGTGATCCCGAACCGGCAGATGGATCGGCCACTGCTCTGGAAACACCGAATGCCAGCAGTTCTCCGGAATCCTTTGAAAATAGCCCAGCGTCGGCAACCGCAGCAGCTGAGACAACTGAAAATGACCAACTTCGTTTACAACTAACCGATCGAGTTCGACAAAATCCAGATATCGCTGTCGATGTACTGCAATCCTGGTTAAAGGATGCCGCCTAAACTGATCCTCGGATCGATTCACCTCGAACTTCTCGTTAACCCGCTTTGATAAGAAATCAGATTTCATGAATGCTTCGCCTGAAACGATCCGTAAAGCAGCCATTCTGATTACCTCGCTCGACCGGGAAACGGCCGACCAGTTGCTTGAACAGATGTCTCCTGAGCAAGCCCAGATCGTTCGCAATGCTGCCCTGGATCTTGGTGACCTCAGCAGTGATGAAAGTTCGGATGTGATCGCAGAATTCCTGCAAAGTAATCCCGAGCAAAGCGGCGTTGAACTCGATCAGTCCCTGGCAGACAAGCTGGTAGAAGCCTCGGAACTGGTCGATATTGATCATCCTCCCGTCCAGGAGCGACAACCACCATTCATGTTCTTGCATGATGCTGAGAACGAGACTCTCACCGAGTTGCTACGGTGGGAGCACCCACAAACCATTGCCGTCGTGCTCTCCCACTTGCCGCCAAACCAGGGAATGGAAGTACTGGTTCATTTCCCGGATCAGCTCCAATCGCAAATCCTGCAGCGAATGGTCAGCCTCGAACAAACGAATCCTAAGGTTGTACGGAATGTCGAACAAGAATTGGAACGTGTCTTTGCTGCTAAAATACACACCAACCAGGAATCGGCGACAGGATTGCTGGCCGTACAAGCGATCCTCAAGCAAGCCGATGCCCACCATCGTCAGCACTTACTTAAAAACATGTCCTCCCAAGACCGACAAAGACTCCTGGAAAAATGCTCTCCCGGTCGCCAGGGAAGCGATCCACTGGTTGGCAAGCACCGCAAGAAACTGGCGGACTTTCTACA
>CAZXJC010000743.1:0-2517 GCA_964640885.1 uncultured Pirellulaceae bacterium
CATCGACGCACTCTGGATCGTCATCCGCATCGTGTGTGATGTGGCGTGCGATCTTAATTCCATCACGTCCGAACGTGGACAGCCCATAGTAGATGGGATCCTGTTCCGACCCGAGATTGCCCCACACAGGCCAGCGCCCCACTTCGAAATCCGCCGGTTTCCCTCAGACTCTGACATCGTTCTCACCATGTATGCCGAGCGGCCAGAGGATGTGACGCGGTTTGTCACACGGGTGCTTCGATCACACCCGCTGGTGAAGTCCACGAGCACGGGCTGGTCTGTCTCTTCGCAGGAAGAGGAGGGGGAGATTGCGGCCCTGGTGCGCACAGCGCAGTTTCGACGAATGCCAGAGGATGGTGGCTCCGGGCCAGCCGCCTCCTAGCCGTTCATCACCGGCAACAGAATCCTCGACAGTTGGTCTGCTCCGTGATGGATGCGGGTCGCGGCGGCGACCAGCGTCGTCTCCAGCAGGTCGTTGCCACCGGTATTGTGGTTGCGATCGTGATTCGGAAAATCGCTGCTGGTGACTTCAACACGGATTCGATGACCCACGCGGAACTGACAAGCAGTCGGCCCGAGTTCCACCGTGACTTCGGTGACCTGGCCCGGCGGGAGGAGTTCGTCGGTGTCTAGTCCGTTGCGGTGCCGCAGGCGCACCATGCCGTAACAGATCTCGAGGGCCGGCCCCGGCCTAATACCCTCCGCGCAATGGTCGTCTGGGTGTTCATCGATGAGACGAACGAAGAGATCTGTGTCTGCTGCATCCGTGCTGATATAGATGACGGCTCGTGGCATCCCGGCTACATCGACAGACTGGTTCAGGGGTAGACTTCGGTAGACGAGGATGTCCTGCCGGTGTTCGAGCTTGCGGCGATCGGCGGGACTGGTGAACCACTCCTTCCCCCAGAGTGTGGGAACCGGATTGACCGGATCATAGATGTAGTCGTCTTGGGCGGTCGTGGTCGGTGGCTCGGTCTGGAGTCGGCCGTCAACGCCCGAGGTGGCCCGGCCATCGCTGTCCAGATACCATGCCCGCTCCGTCGCTTCCGTCGGAGGCCAAGTCGAGGCCGAACACCAGCGTCCCGTCCCCATCGAGAAATACCGCACCGGCGGATCGGTTTCCACGTCGTTGTCGACATCCTTGAGCCAATGATCGAACCAGTCGATGATGAGATCGGGCAGGTCGACTTGGGCCTGAGGACCAAAATCGATATCTCCGCATCGTCGCTGACCCAGGCCGGGATGATTCCATGGGCCGACAACCAGTTTTGTCTGCTCTCGGGCGCGGGCGCTTCCACCGTTGGCTTGCATCAGACCTAAGTGGTGGAGGCTGTCGTTGCAGTGGTCGTACCAGCCACTGAAATCGAGGTTGGGCACTTCCACCTGGCTATGCACCTCGTCCAACTTCCACGCACGTCGCGATGGGTTCTGAAGCCAGTCGAGCGCGTAGGAAGACAGGCCCGGCGGGAGGTGACGGCACACATCGACCCATGGCATCAGCCCGATCCAGTGACCTTCCCCCTCGATCCCTTCGTCCCACATGGTGCGCGCCTCCTCGGGAGTGTGTGGCGGTGGCCAACCTGCCCGTCGTCGCAGGTCCGGGGCCATGGAGGTGAGCCACCACTTGATGCGGCGCCCGGGCCGAAATCCTCCCGGCCAGTCAACGGCCGTCACCTCTCGCGGAATCGTGTACGCGCACATCGCCTGTAGGTGAGGAGGCTTCAGCTTCGCCAACATCCACTGCATCCAGGCGTTGTAGGAAGCGCCGATCGTGCCCACGCGGCCGTTGCACCAGGGTTGCGAGGCGAGCCATTCCACCGAGTCGTAGCCATCTTCGGCGTCACCCGTGTTCTCGACCGTGAAAGGGACCCACTCCCCCTCCGAGGCATATCGACCGCGGCTATCCTGCGTGACGACAACATAGCCGGCCCGCACATAACGTTCGTAACCGTCTTCCGGCTAGCGGTAGGGTGTGCGCAGCAGCAGCCCCGGGTAAACACCCTCGGCGTCAGGGCGAAAAATCGTGCAGGCCAGTCTCGTGCCATCGCGCATGGGCACCATGACATCCCTCTCGGTGAGGATTCCGAGAGCCCCCGAGAAAGCCTGCGCGTCGTTGTGGTTCGATGTCATCTTGGTTTTCCGTCGGTTGCCTTCGCCAGGTCAGCGAATGGGTTGGGTCTCGATCTGTCCAAGGGGTACGTCGAGCAGATCCTCAGCGAAGATCACCTGGCCTTCGAAAACACCGGCCACGTCTACCAGGACCCGTTCGCGGATGCCCGGCGTCTCCATCATCTCGGTCAGATGAACCAATACGAGTGTCTTCACACCGGCGTCACGTGCGGTGGTGGCCGCGTCGAGATGTCCTGAACAGCAACTGGTGAGACGATCGTCGTCGATGGCCCCATTGATGAAGTGGCACATGTGCAGCAGCACGTCGGCACCACGCGCCAGGCTCGTCAAACGGTCTGTCGGTGCACTGTCTCCACCGAACACGATGGTCATGCCCTCCACCGTCTC
>CAZXJC010000744.1:0-2509 GCA_964640885.1 uncultured Pirellulaceae bacterium
AGCGGATGGCGAATCTGCATTCGTAGTACTCGGGCTAGGGGTTACTGGATCTTCACCACCGCATCCCCAGCAGACAACCAGCAATAGGGCCAGCAGGGTATGGTTTCGCATCAGGTGCCAAGTAAAATTCATGGCTCAGGATCCTTATTAGCAGGTTTAACCTGAAAGCTTAGGGAAACACTTTTTCGAAGTCGATCGTTTCGCCGTCATCATATTGAAAGAGTTGAATCAGTATCTTTGAATCAATGTTGGATCGAATACGTTGAACTGATCCATCACAAAACAGGGCCAGGAAAGAATCGCCCACACCACCCAGGCTCTGCGCAACCTTTGCCATGTCGTAATGCAAGTCGACCGGCTGCGTCCAGGGAACCGACTTGTCGGGACCTGCCATAATTACCACGATCGTTCGAGACGTACCGTCGGTAATATCACGGAAGCCGAGCGCCCTATCCGGGTTAAAGACGGCTCCGTCTCCACTGAGGCCCACAACGTTTGTTTTATTTCCCAGGCCCTGGTAATCGAGACTCTTGTAGACATCAGGGATTTCGTCGAGCAGCTGAACGTTATGGGGACTGTCCCATGGCTCATCCAGCTTAAACTTGTTGTAAAGTGGCTCAGCATCCAGGAAAGGAAGCAGGTGCACGCGCCAGCTCAACAGGGGCTGACCATCCCGATACTTGATGGGATACTTTTCACGAGGAGATTCGCCAACGGGAAGCTGTCCATAGATCGTGTCGAACGTATGGATCGCCAAGCCAATCTGTTTCAGGTAATTGGTATGTTGCATTCTGACTGCTGACTGTCGAGGAGCAGAACGCTTGATGCGCTGGTAAGGCGCCCCGGCAGAGGGGATCTGGTCATCCATCGGGATATCTTCAGGATCGTCTGATTCCGACGACCGACAGCCAGTCGCAACGACCACTAGCATGATCAAGAATATCTTCTTGAAATCTCGACACCGGTGAGGAATCTGACAGATTGGGAATCGCTTTTGCATGATCATTTTTCTCTCGGATGTCACTTAACCACACTTCACCACGGATTCTCATTGGACTCAATAAAATCCCTGGTGTCCACAAGTTGCGTCATTTACCGCGGATTTTTCGACCTTTCTGCCAGGAGACTCGAAAAAAATCAAAAACTTGTTGTGAGCTGTGGACGGGTTAGTTCCCTGCGCGTAATGAATCTTAGGGAAACAAACAATCTACCAACCAAAAGCCATATCAGCAGGTACCAAGAATGACTTACTCACTCAGTGGTGAAACAACAATCGGTTTAAGTGGTCAGCATCAGCTGGACGCCTCTTATGACGCCTTGGATCCGGATGTCCGCCGGATGATGCAGGTCCGCAAAGGGAGCATGCAAGCTTTCCAGGAACTAGTGCAACGCTATCAGCATCGCGTATCGGCTCTGCTGACGCGACTGGTCGGGCACCATCGAGAAACTGATGATCTGGCTCAAGAGGTTTTCATGCGTGTTTATCGTGCTCGCGAACGCTATACACCGGCTGCTCGTTTTTCGACCTGGCTGTTTACGATTGTCAGCAACGTTGCTTCCAACGCTCGCCGTAGCCTTGGTCGTCGCAAGGAAGTGAACCAGTTTGACGAAACCCGCAGCGAGCTTGAAATGCAAGCCATCGATTACCTGCCGCGACACTGGAACCCGGAAAACCCGGCACACCGCCTCGACAGCCGAGAACGACAGGGTATTGTCCGCAAGGCAATCGCTTCACTCAACAAGCGGCAGCAGCAGGCAGTCCTCTTAAACCGGGTGAACGGCTTGTCTCATGCGGAGATTGCAAAACAAATGGAAACGACTCCCAAGGCGATCAAGTCGCTGTTGGGACGAGCCCATGACACGCTGCGATCCCGCCTGCAGCCTTACATGCAGAACGGTTGGGACATTGGTGAAGCGGCCGGCAGCTCAAATTAATGAGCAGCCTGAGTTAGCTATAGTTTCTGCTTTGATTGCAGCAATAGTCTGGCGACTTTTCTCGGTCGTTGCTTTTGGTCGTCTTCTTATCGACGCGGCTCGATTTCTGCTATAATTGCTGCTGTGCCGGTTGTTAACTGGCCGCCGTAATGAAAAATCAGACAAACTGATTCTTCCAGCGATACTTGCCGTAGCCAAGGAACCGATCAATGACACACAAGCGAACCGACCGTCGCCAGTTTCTCAAAACCAGTGCCACCGTCACCGGAGCCCTGGCTGCAACTCCTTACATTTGGACGACTGGCGATACCTTTGCGGCTCAGAACCAGGCCAAGAACGATCGCCTCTCCGTAGCAGCGATTGGAAACGGTGGTCGTGGATCTGCAGTGGGCCACCAGGCGGGTCGCCTGGGTGACATGGTCGCCTGCTGCGACGTGGATAAAAACCGGGCTGCGGGATTTGCCAAGAAGTATGGCGAGCAATGCAAAACGTATGGTGATTACCGAGAAGTTCTCGATCGCAAAGATATTGACTTGGTAACTATTGGCACCCCGGATCACTGGCACGTCAAGAT
>CAZXJC010000745.1:0-3029 GCA_964640885.1 uncultured Pirellulaceae bacterium
GTGCCGTTCCGTCTGATTCGATGAAAGTAGATGAGTTGTGCCCGATGACTTCGGCGAGGATGGGAACTCCACGCTGCTGGGCAGAGTCCAGTTCTTCGAGGATCAGTGCACCAGCTCCTTCACCAATGACCATTCCGCAACGATTCTTGTCAAATGGTCGGCAGGCTTCTGCCGGTTGCATTTGGGCGTTGGCTAATTCTTCCTGGAGCGTGACATGGATAGTGCGCAGTGGGTGTACCCGTGAGCCGGTTGCCCCGGCGATCATGATATCTGCATCTCCTCGCATGATGGTACAAAAGGCTTCCCCGATGGCGAGGTTGGAAGACGCCTCTCGAACGGTGAGTGAATTGTTTGGTCCTTGCAGATTGTTGTAGATGGCGATGTGGCTGGCTGGCATGTTCGGTAAGTACTTAAGCAGCCAGAGTGGCGAAACTTTAGGCAGCCCGTCTTCTGCCCAGCGGTTGAAGTCGAACTGCTGGTTTTGATCGAGGCAATTTTGAATGCCGTCCAGAAATTCTTCTGGGAGTGTCATGATGTAGTCGGAGCCGTAGACGATGCCGGTTCGTTCGGGATCATAATCGCCCATTTGCAGTTTGGCGTCGCGTAATGCCTGTTGGGCCACCGCCACTCCCAACTGGATTTCACGGCACATGACACGCAGGCCCTTCTTGATATTTCTGCGAGTCTGTTTGTCGAGTTCACCAAAGTCATCAATGTCACCGGTAAAGTCGACGCATTCGCCGCCGTAGGGGGCGGTTAGATGGTCGGTCGGGATCGATGTTAGCGGCCGGACACCGCTTTTCCCGTGAGTGAGACCGTCCCACAATTGCTCAATGGTGTTTCCCAAAGGGCTGACTTGTCCCAAGCCTGTGACGACGACGCGTCGTGAATTTAAATCGGCCATCTGTTTGTTCAATTGGGGAGGAGTGAAGGGGTTTGAAGTGAGTCAACTGGGGCATTGACCCCGTGGGAAATTTTAAGACAGCACTGCTTTTGGAAGAGGACCGCTTAGTCGATTAGGAGCAAGCAGCGAAGGTTAATAAGGGATCTCTCCGCACTGGGCCTGACAGCCAAGCCTAGCGTGCATTGTAAAAGGCGGATGGCACGGCGTCGAGACGCAATTGAGTCCCGGTTGAAAAATCCCGGTTAGAACTTCAATAGCGGCCGCGGTATTGTTGGTTTTGTGCGTCAGCGGTTTTGGCAGGCTTGAGCAGCGCTTGCTGAGGTGTCCCCCGGCATTCAATGAAGATCAGGGCGTTGGCTCGTACGGGTGCAGAGCCAAAGGGATTGGGCATACCCAGGGTAAATGCCCGGTCCCACTCGGGAGTTGCCACGACACCGCAACTGATCAACAACAATTGATCGTTTGCCCAGTGGAACCGTTCTTCTAATTGCCATTGAGACATCTGGGGTACCTGGATTTGCAGACGGGTTGGTCCAGTAGTGCCTCGTGGACTTTCGACCATGACTGGAACCAGTCGTTCTACTTGCCGTACTCGACAGCGGATATCTACGTCAACGGAACGTCCATCGGTGGAAAAAAGCGGACTCACTTGCAGGAGATAGCCTTCATCGACCGTTCCGGTTCGTTTTTGTGACGATGTTCCGTTTCCGGTGGTGGTAATGCCACGAATGAAACTGCGTGGTCGGTAGCGTTGTATATCGCGGGTTTGCCCATTATGGATAATGACGTTGGGCGAGTTATGTTCCCGGTAGTCGGAACGTTTGCGGAGGTCGGCCAGCATCAGCGACGCATTTTCTTTGGAGATGAGCCATGCTTCGGCACCTGGGGTACGAACGGTGACTGGCCGCATTAAATGCTGGGACTTGGTGCGCCAATTCGGACTACTGACGGTTGCCAGGCAGACACCCAAGACTTGAGCTTCCGATTTGTTAAGGACAAATCGGTCAACAATTTTTGAAACCACTGCATGCGTGGCCGGTGTATGGTAGACGCTTAACGTATTGCGACTGGCACTGAGTAATCCAAGTGGTTCACGAAACCAGTGGTCGGTGCCCGTTTCCCTCAAGATCCAGTCAATGATGGCTTGTTCTGGATGCTCATGATCGGAGAGTTTTTGAGTGTAGGGACGAATGTCGTATTTGCGCCAGACTTGTCCATGGCGATTGGGCAACGTCTCTTCACTGCCAAATGGGGCAGGGGAGGTTGTGAGGTTTTCTCGTCGCTGAGTGAAGCGGAAATCACTGGTTTTGGTATTCGGGGTCTCTTGTGCAATGACGAGCGATGGGAGGCAGGTCATCAGTGCGCAAAGAAAAAAGCGATTTTTCATGTCAGCAACCTTGTCGGAGATGAGTGGTTCAGGAGTGGCCAGCGACCTGTTGATTTGCTAGTTGCTGCCGATTTTTCTGGAGAGCTAGCGATCAGCTTTTTTGCTGGGCGGCGGAGTATAGTCTGCCGACAGAGGTCGGACAAGTGCGATTGGTTCGGTGTTAGAACGAACTGAGAGCGAGCAACAGAGGTGCTAGCGAATTGGCAGACAACAACGGCTGGTTCAAGTAGCAGCACCGTTTCGCAGTTTGCCAGCAACGACGGAAGCGTTGTGCCCACCAAAGCCGAAACTGTTACTCATAATGGTTGAGATGGCCCGTTCCCGTGGTTGATTAGGCGTATAATCCAAATCGCATTTGGGGTCCGGTGGTTCGAGATTGATAGTCGGGGGCACGACTTGTTCATTGAGGGCCAGGATTGAGAGGATTAATTCGATGCCTCCGCTGGCACCTAGTGAATGTCCTAGCTGGCTTTTGGTGCTGGAAATACTTAATTCGTAGGCATGTTCGTGAAAGACTTCTTTAATTGCGGCAGTTTCTGCCTGGTCTCCCAGTGGTGTACTTGTTCCATGTGCATTTATGTAATCAACCACGTCTGAACTTAGGCCGGCGTCTTCAAGAGCATTTTTCATGGCTTGCGCTGCTCCCAGGCCATGTTCGTTGGGTTGGGTGATGTGGGCTGCATCTCCACTGGAGCCAAATCCGAACAGTTCGCAGAGGATGTTGGCACCGCGCTGTTG
>CAZXJC010000746.1:0-3613 GCA_964640885.1 uncultured Pirellulaceae bacterium
TTTTGCAGTTCGCCTGGCCTCTGCTGTTCAGCGTTGTCAAAACCCGGTACTGGTCGGCCTCGATCCGCGGGCAGATCAATTGCCCAGCGGCTTGCTGGTTGAAACCGATCGAGATAATCCACAAGCAGTCGCTGATGCATACCGTGTTTTTTGTGAAGGAATTATTGATGTAGTGGCACCACTGGTTGCAGTGGTAAAGCCGCAAGCTGCCTTTTTCGAACAACTAGGCCCCGCTGGGATGTCTGCCTTGCACAAGGTAGTCCAGTATGCTCACGAGCATGGGCTGCTAGTGATTTTGGATGGCAAGCGAAACGACATCGGTTCGACAGCCACCGCTTATGCAGATGGCTACTTGGGAGCTGGCCAGGCCAGCCCCTGGGGAGCTGATGCGTTGACTGTCAGTCCCTACCTGGGTGACGACAGCCTGGATCCCTTTGTTGAGGTGGCCCGGGAACGCGATGCTGGAATTTTTGTCCTGGTAAAAACATCGAACCCAGGTGGAAAATGCTTCCAAGACCTGGTTAGCGATGGCAAGCCGCTTTACTCGCACGTGGCAGGCCTGGTTGAACAGCTGGCAGCTGCGACGCTGCCAGCCGCCGACGAGGGCGTTCCCTATGGGGCGGTCGGCGCTGTGGCAGGAGCGACTTATCCGGAGCAATTAGAAGAGCTACGGGCAGCCATGCCACACAGCTGGTTCCTGGTACCTGGCTTTGGTGCCCAGGGAGGCTCAGCCGCGGACGTTGCCGGTGCTTTTGATGCTTCGGGACTCGGTGCCGTAGTGAACAGCTCTCGGGGAATTATTTTCGCTCATGCCCGCGCACCCTATGATCAGCAGTTTGGCGATGCCAGGTGGCAGGATGCTGTCGAGGCGGCTACCCACGATATGATTGCACAACTACAAGCCGAGACCTCAGCTGGCAAGTTGACGGCAAGTTGACGCGCAACAGCAGCAGGAGCAGGATGGTACGGCATGAACCATGAAGCGACTGGGCCATGCCCGGATCTGCCAGCTGATCCCGCGGCGCGCCGCTAGGTGTGGAGCGCCTTGAGCCTGGTCGTGGTCCTGATCGTTGGCCTGCTGTTTTTTCAGTCCTACCTTGATCGGGACGGGCTGGTGGACTGGAGTTTGCAGCGGGAACAGCAACTGCAACAGTTGGCCGCGGACCATCCGGTCGGCTGCTGGCTGGTCGCTTTCGGGATTTACGTACTGGTCGCGGGCCTGGCGATTCCTGCCGCAGTTTTTGTCAGCCTTTTTTATGGCTGGTGGCTCGGGTTTTGGCAGGCAGTGATACTGGTCAGTTTTGCTTCGACGGCAGGAGCCTCGATCGCATTTTTGATCAGCCGGAGTTTGTTACGAGATTTCGTGCAGGGACGTTACCAGCAGCAGTTGCAGCGGACCAATCGAGCCTTTGAAGAGGAGGGAGCTCTCTATCTCTTCAGTCTCCGCCTGATGCCTTACGTCCCGTTCTGGCTGGTGAACCTGTTGATGGGAGTGACGCCGATTCGGCTGAAAACATTCTGGTGGGTTAGCCAGCTTGGCATGCTACCGGGAACGATGATTTACATTTACGCGGGGAGCGCGTTGCCAACACTGGCTGACTTGGCCAACGAGGGTGCAGGCAGTATCATGTCGCTCCCCTTACTGATCGCCTTCGTACTGATTGGCTTGTTTCCACTGGTGGTCAAGCGGCTCTGGCAACGCTGGGGACCAACTCAGGATCGGAAAGAGTCGACCGAGTAGCCAGTGACTCTGCTTGCCAGTGTTATTCGTCTGCAGCTTTGAGCCAGGGTATCAGTGTCGGCTGATACTCACAGACATCGCCCTGGTCGAAGTAGAGATCGATTTCACGCGTGGCCGCCTCGGGGCCATCGGAGGCATGGACCAGGTTCATTTGTCGGCTGCTGCTAAAGTCACCACGAATGGTTCCACCGGGTGCCTTTAAGCCACTGGTCGGTCCGAGCATGTCACGGACAACCTGGATGACATCGAGTCCCTCGATGATCATGGCCAGTACGGGGGCCCCAGTGATGAACGCTTCCAGCCCTGGGTAAAATGGTTTCTCGACATGTTCTGCGTAATGCTGTTTAGCCAGATCAGGAGTTACCTGTAGCATTTTCATGGCAATGATGTTCAAGCCTTTGTTTTCGAAGCGGGAGATAACCTGCCCCATCAAACGGCGCTGAACACAATCAGGTTTAAGTAACACCAGGGTACGTTCCATGACAAACCTCGCAGCTTAATACGTATCGAAAAAGTCCCTGCCAGCGAGCAGGGCGCCATGCCTAAGGGGCGAATTGTAGAAGATTTGTGCCAGCGGCTCAAGGCTTGTCAGGGCGGTCCATTTCTTTAAGGGGACCGATCGTCACCGTGGTTTCTTCGGTCAAAGGAAACTGGTCGAGGATTTCCCGGATGTCTGCGACGGTGACTGCCTGGTAGGCATCGACCACATCGCTGACCGTCCGATATTCGCCACGCTGGAGCCAGTTGGCGCCGACTGCATAAAGGCGATGCATGGGCCGTTCACTACTGAGGACCACGTGAGCACAAATCTTGCTTTTCGCTTGAGCCAGTTCTTCTTCACTGACACCCTGCTCTTGTAGCTGGTACTTCATCTCCGTGACGCGTTGCAAAATTTGTTGGGCATCTTCCGGGGCACCACAAAGATAAGTCATGAAAATACCGGTTCCCTGGAACTCGTAACAATCGATGCCAGCATATTCGGCCAGCCCAGTTTCAATCATTTCCCAGTAGAGCCGACTGCCGCTGTCGTCACCGAAGATGGTCGCCAGCAGGCGGGCAGCATAACGCTGGTTGTCCTGACCGGCCGGGCCATTGGCAATTTGAACCAGGTATTGCTGAGTAGCAGTTTCCTTGTGGATGTTGAGAAAGCCATCATTCGCTTTGGCGCGGGGCGTATCGCGTGTGACTTCAAAGCTGGGCCACTGGCCACACATTTGCGTGGCAGTTTCAATGAGAGCATCAAAATCAACATTGCCGGCTGCCGTGAGTACCATGTTGCCGGGACTGTAACGCTGCTCAAAGTAGGATCCCATTTGCTCTGCAGTCAGTGCGCCGACACTTTTCACTGTTCCGAGAACACTTCGCCCTAGCGGATGGTCACCAAAATGCTGTGCCATTGCCTTTTCATGGGCACCAAACGGAGGCTGGTCATCGTACTTGGCAATCTCCTCCAGGATAACCTGTTTTTCCGTGTCGAAATCTTCCTGGCGGAGTGCTGGTCGCATCATATCACTAAGTATTTCTACCGCCGTTTGCTGGTATTCAGGGAGCATGGCAGCATAGTAAATCGTCTGCTCTTCGCTGGTCGAGGCGTTACTATGGGAACCGATCTGGTCTAGTTGCTGGTTGACTTCAGCAGCCGTTCGATGAGCTGTTCCCTTGAAGGCCATGTGTTCCAGGAAATGGCTGACCCCTGAAAGTTCATTAGTTTCATCACGGGCTCCGGCTCGGACGAAATAGCCAATTGCTGTGGAGTAGGCCTTGTCATTGCACTCGGCAACAATCTGCAGGCCGTTGGGCAGCGTGTGGTCACGAAATTGCAACAGGCACCTCCAGGGCATGTTTGCCCAGTGTGGTAACTTTCAGGTCATG
>CAZXJC010000747.1:0-4267 GCA_964640885.1 uncultured Pirellulaceae bacterium
CAAAGCCTCACAGGGCGGGCGGTGGGCAGCTGCCCGCAGCGCAAACCTCGAACGGCATCATGAAGTTTATCGACGGCCACGGCGGCCACTGCCCTGGCAATCCTGGCCTTGCAAGGAGCTGGCTACAACCACCAGCAATACAAGTACCAGGAGGTTGTCAGTAATGGCTTGAAGTTCTTGCTCTCTAACCAGGCTGAGAATGGGGATCTTTACGTGATCCAGGGAGGTCTGAATAATCGCCCTGTCTGGCTCTACAGTCATGCGATCGCCACCCTGGCCTTGTGCGAGGCCTATGGGATGACGCAGGATCCTGCCTTGCAGGAACAAGTCCAGAAGGCGGTTGATTTTATCGTCACTGCCCAGCAGCCTGAACGAGGTGGCTGGCGTTATCAACCTGGTCAGGACTCTGACACCTCGGTATCCGGCTGGATGCTCCAGGCCCTGGAAAGTGGCCGGCGAGCAGAACTCACCGTTCCGACAGAAACCTATGACAAGTTGCGGACGTGGTTGAAAGTATCAGCAGATCCCGATCGCCAGCACCTTTACCGTTACAATCCCTATGTCGACCAGGCGGATCGTCGCGTTGCCCACGGGTTTGCTGCCACTCCCTCAATGACGTCGGTCGGCCTCTTGATGCGTCTCTATACCGGTTGGAAAACAAGTGAAAAGCGAACCGTGCGAGGAGCGGATTACCTGAAAGAATTTCTTCCCTCTCTCGGCCGAGACCAAGACGGTCAGAACCAACGCGATACGTACTATTGGTATTACGGAACCCAGGTCATGTTTCACATGGGCGGAGAACACTGGAAAGCCTGGCATGACCGACTCCATCCACTATTGATCAATTCCCAGCAAGTCGAAGGTGAACTGGCCGGTAGCTGGAGCCCTGCTAATGACAGGTGGGGTAAATTCGCCGGACGTTTTTACGTGACGACCATGAATCTCTTGTCGCTGGAAGTTCACTACCGACACCTGCCGCTCTACGAGACAGGTCCCGTCAAGGGGAAGGTTGCCACCGACGGGAACGAGTGACGAACATTTCCCTGCCAATCGCTGGTGAAATAAAAAAACGAAGGCCCGCTTAGTAAGTTGTTTACCAAGCGGGCCCTCATACCGTGAAAACCTGGATATGACCCGAAACGGGTGCTCTGCTAAGGCCACCATACCCCGGTGGCAGTTTCACTAAGATTCACGGTGCATCCATATTTGTTGTCTGACACTGATTTTAACTTGCCGTTTAAAACCGTTTGAGTCGGCTACGGATGCTATCGCTTTTGCTGGTAGCATTCGTAGCTAACCGAGACCAAGTTTGAAACGGAAAAGCTGAAATCATGAGAATGCATCTTGTGTGCCAGTTGTAGATAATTCCTGGGACGGAATTGCGGAAAATGATCGTTTAGCGGAGTTTTAGCACAAAACTAGCTTGGCATTTTTTTTGACAATCTGCTTAGCCGCAGCTGTCAGGAGCAATCACTTGTAAGATATTCAAAGGGGTGGTTGCGGCTGAGCCGAGAGAGGATCTAACCACTCGTCTGGATCCCGTAAATTACCCAGCACACTGATCACCAGGGCTGCAAAGATCTGTTCCAATTCTTTGAATTCACGGTCTTCTGCCTGATAGACAAACAGAAGCGTTTGGGAGCCAATCCGTAGTGAGATTGCATGGGCCCGGACGAGAAAATCGAGGTAGTAGAATTCCATTTCGAAGCCACTTGCTAGCTGCTTGCCGAAACTGCACTCAATCGGTTCTATTTCGATTGAATCATATTCTTCCTGCATGGCAGTGACGGTTTCCTTCGTCAGGTTGTCGGGGTCCTGGGAGTCCGGATAAATCGTCAGATTCCAGTAGCCGGTACCAGGGCTTTGCAGGGTGACAGCAGGCGGATCACTGTGCGGCTGTTCATCGACAACTTTCCAGTTGTCGGGATAAAGCAGTTCGATTCCGTGTTGTTGATAGGTACTGGGCATGCTGTCATCATCCGGGGAGTTGTTGTGGGCAACTTTCTTTATCGTACCATCTGGTTTTGGTGGTTCAAAGTGTGGCGGGTTAGCTTTCTCTTGCCCGTTTTTCTTGCTTGTGCTAGGCTGCTGCCGCGCATTTGGCAATTTACTCGAGACAGGGAGGTCCGAGAATTAGCTTGCACGGTAAACAATTTGCTACCGAGGCTATTTGCTTCAGTCCCATTAGCCGTTGGGCTTGGGGAACTGCTCTGCTGATCATGTTTGCCAGTGGTTGTGCCCGTTTCTCCCGCAACTCGGAAGACGCCATTCGATTGGAATCGCGACAATTGACGTTGCGCGGTAAAGCGGCTTTGCAGCAGCAGCGCTGGCAGGAAGCTGAAGACGTTTTGAGCCAGGCGGTGAAGGTTGAACCTCAGAGTGTCCAGGCTCATGCGCAATACGCGCAAGCGCTTTGGAACCGGGATGATCGCCAGCAGGCTCTTTCGCATATGCGAGAGGCGATTCGACTATCAGGGGGTGATCCGCAATTAATGGTTCAACTGGGCCAGATGCAACTAACGGAGAATCAGTTAAGTGCGGCAGCGCAGAGTGCGAGTATTGCGGTTCGTGCCCGGCCCCATTCTGCGGCAGCTCATGCCTTACGGGCCAAGGTATTACACCAGCAGGGAAACCTGGAAGATGCCTTGGCTGGTTATTACCGGGCCTTGAGTTTGCAACAGGATTATCCGGAGGTGCAAACGAGGGTAGCTGAGATTTACCAGCAAACACAGCAACCGCAGCGTTCCCTGACGATGCTTTCGAGCCTGGTTGACCGTTATCCACCCGGCGAGGTTCCGCAACGGGTGCTGCAGTTGCAGGGGCTGGCATTGAAATCACTGGGACGTTATGACGACGCAATTGAGCAGTTTGTGCAGGCGGGACAGCAGGGGAGTATGACAGCTGAGTTGTTCTACCAGTTGGCTGATTCGCACTGGTTGGCTGGAGATCGGGGCAATGCTCAGTTAGCGGTTCGAGAAGCGTTGCAACGGTCGCCACGACATGCTGCCGGTTTGCGGCTGCAAAAGCAATTGCAGAAGGTTCCCACTAGTGTTGCCGGTAGTGAACAGTCGACCGCTCCGCGTTAGTAACCCCGGTTACGTTGATCGCTGTTATTGATCGGCAGCGAAAAGTGGTTCAACCAGGTCTCTCAGGTAGATAATGTTCGTAATCTTTCCTTCTGGATTCTTGACCGCGGCCAGTTCTTCTTGAGCTGATTGCAAGCCAATCACGGCAGCCAGGTAGCTTTCGGTGGATTTAAACTTGAGCAACGGTCGTACTTCATCAATGACCTCGGTTGCTGCCAGGTCCAGGTCGACGATGCGCAGGTAGCCAACCAGATTACGTCGGTCCTTGTCCTGTACCAGCACCGTAGAAACGTCATGACGCCGGGCAAGTCTCAGCACTTCAGTTTGCTTCGTTCCCTGGGGAATGGTTAGCAGGCTGGCCACGGGCCGACAGAAAAATATTTATGGAAGAGCTCCAATGGAAAAAATACCCTGTGCCACGCGACGCTGAACAGGTTGCAGTACCCCGGCCGATTCGCCCTCCTGGAAAACTTTTTGGAGTTCTTTGCGAGCCAGGGTTAATTGTACTTGCAAGGGAGTTTCGCCGAGCAGCGAGGCGAGCAATCGTCCCAGGATCCAGAGGATGGCAGCAACCGGCGCGAACAAGACCGCCGAGATAATCAACAACGGTCCACCACGTCGGAGCAACTTGTTGGGAGCGTGGAAGAACAGTTTCTTGGGGAGCAGTTCTCCGTAGACGAAAACCACGGGGGCCAGCAAGATAGCGGCCACGATATCGGTATAGGGCATGGCATTAAGTTGCAGAAGGTAGACTCCCAGGACCACGGCCAGCGACGTCAGGTAATTTGCCAGGTTGTTACCGATTAGGGTGGTCGCTACGAACAGCGTGGGGTTATTAGTCATCCAGAGCAGGCTACTGGCTACCTTGTCGCCGCTCATGCCGTCGAGGACTAGTCGGACCCGCGCAGCTCGGTAGAAACCTGTTTCCATGCCGCTGAAAAAGGCACTCAGAAAAATAGCTGTTAGGAACAGTAGTAGGATCCAGATCATTCGTCAGCTCCCGCCGTTTCCTGGATTTTTACTTCCACCAGCAGGTGTCCCCGTTCGGGAGCTTCGAGCACATGCAGTTGAAAAGGTCCCCACTGGCAGCGATCACCCGGGTGGGGCAGTCGTTGCAGGCTGTGTTGTAGAATCCCTGCCAGTGTCACGCTCTTGGTGGGGGGCAGTTCAATTTTAAAGAA
>CAZXJC010000748.1:0-3757 GCA_964640885.1 uncultured Pirellulaceae bacterium
GCCGACGCCTCCTTCCTGGCCTGGATCCACCTCCGGGCCATGCAGGGACCGTGGGATGCTCCACACTCTTTCCGAGAACTGTTTCACGACGAAGAAGATCCTGACCTCCCCACCTGGACCACCCCACCCGAACAGCAAACCAAGTCCTTCGACCCCGATGATCTGCTCGCAGTTACCCAGGCCTACGCTGGGCAAATTAGCGCCCTGGACAGCTGCCTGGACGTCTTCTGGCAAACACTTGATGAACTACCCGCCGCCGCCGAAACCCTGACTACCCTAACCTCACCACGCGGTTTTCCCCTGGGACAACACGGACGTGTCGGCGCCTGTGATCACCCCCTCTACGGAGAACTGCTCAATGTCCCTTGCCTACTGCGGCTGCCAGCCCAAGAACAGGCTGCTAAACGAATCCAGTCACTCGTTCAACCCGGTAACCTTTACACCACACTGCTACAGTGGTTCCAACAAAACGATCCACTCTCGGAACGACGCACGTTGCCAAACCCACTGATTCCAGCCCCTCCAGGCTCGGAAACGAACGGTCGCTGGCCTGCTAGCTCTGACCGAGCCGTGGCAGTCAGTAACCAGCAACTGGCACTGCGAACTCCCGCCTGGTTTTTGCACCAAACCGAGGACCAGGAGGCCGAATTGTACGTCAAACCGGATGATCGCTGGGAAATCAACGATGTCGCCAACCGTTGTCCCGATATTGTTGAACAGATGACCGAGCAATTGCAGCTCTGTAAAGAACGTTTTCAGAACGGCTGCCAAGCCCCCTGGCCCGCTTTACCAGAACTGCTAGCAGCAGGCTTGGAATAAGCCTTCCCAGGGATCATTCGAGACCGCTGGAAACTGGCAAATCGACCTGTCTTTCCGCTGGTTTTATCTCTACAATCCCACTTCATTTTTTCCCACCCTTGAACCCCTTTGGCAACAGGCCAAAGCGTACTTGTTGCGCTTGGTCCCACTGGCTGAGAGAACCGAAGCATGCCTGGACACGGAAGTCCACTTGTCGTTCGCCCCAACTCCGCTTCAGCGGTAGCTTGTGCGCTCGGTGTTCTCCCCTTGTGGGTCGTAGCGGTTTGGATAGGGATGCTTGGCAGTCTGTCGACACCTGCATTTTCTCAGCAGCTAAAACTGGGAAATCCACAAGCAAAGAAGGCAATTCCAGCCCCCACGACTCCCCTGCACGGTAAGGAGGAGGCTCCACCGGTACCTGCAGCTGGCGAAACTGGCTCGGGAGTGGAAAACGGAGAAACAACGCACGAGGCTAGTGAGGCAAAGGACCTGCTGGATCTAAACTTACGACTCGCTTGGGGTGGTGGCCAGGCGCGCGCCTGGCAGGGTCAGATTCAGATCAACCAGGGAAAAATCAGGCTCATCCGTGGCCTGGGAATGGAAGCAGACCAGGCGCGGGCCCTGATGCCTGAAGGACAGATCATTCATATCCAGCAGCTGGCACCCAACACATTCCACGGTCTGGACATTGCCGTACAAGCTCCCAAAACAGCCACTTTGTTCATCGTACTAACGGCGACCGACCAGCAGACCAAGCCACAAACCTTAAAGATACCGATTACCAGCCTGGTCCAGGAAACCAGCAATTTTCAACTCGACAAAGAAGAAAACCGAATCCAGATTCATCGGACTCCGGGGGACCAGTTACGACTGAATTTTCAACGGGATTCACTAGTTTTTTCACCTCAGGAGAGTTTTCCGCTAACGATCGAGCCTCACCAACTGGGGCTACCTGTCGGGACTTCCTTGCGATGTGAAGTTAGATTCCAGGCGAATCAAACCGGCAAGACGATTTCCAAGAGCAAACACGACCTGAAAGTCACCCCGGATGGGAAAGTTCCACCGCTGGGTCCGCTGACCTTTGAAATCCCTGACAATGAAGGAGTTTACGACCTCCACATTGAGCTTTACGAGAAATCGCTGACGGATTCCTTCTTACCGGGTAAAGCACTTCACCAGCGATCACTCCAGTTGGTCGTCATTGCTCCCGAACCGGAAGCACCGGAGCCAATGCCTGACTTCTCACCGAATGCCGAAGGGGCCCCGGAAAGCTCCACCTGGTCGACAGTCCTGGCAATTGATCCGGCCAATCCCACCTGGTGGAAACGATTCACCCAGATCCCAAAATTAAGCATGATTCCAGGCATCGGCAACGGGCCAGTGAACAACGGGAAAATGAAGCCGGTCGTACGACACGGAAAAGCACTCACGCAACTGGAACCGGGTGGCTGGGTCGCCTACCCGCTGCCAGTAGAGCAACTGGACAATGTTCATCTGTTGGAACTTGATTACGCTCAGGACACCGAACAGACTTTGAGTATCAGCATCATCGACCCGAACCTGGCTGGCAAGGTTGCTCCCATCGGCCTTGATTCAGGAATCGATGTCTCAACAAGCCGTCTGCCAGGTACGGCAACGATGGCTGTTCACCGTCTTCCTTTTTGGCCGCGGACTAAGACACCCTGGGTATTGCTGGTAAATCGGCATGCAGATCGACCAGCTATTTTTGGAAAGTTCCGTGTTTTGCAAGGGCTTCGTCCTTTACCGGCTGCCACCGCGAGCACGAAACAGCCTTCCCAGCGACTGGTCACTGCTTACTTCGACAAGCCGTTGTTTCCAGAAAACTTTGGTGCCCGGGAAGGAATCGACTCGATTACCCGTAGCAGCCTGGATGACTGGACGACCTTCTACGAGGGTGGAGACCGCTTGAGCCGTTACTTACGTTTTGCCGGCTACAATTCAGCGGTGGTTACGGTACTCTGTGAGGGGGCCACCTTATATCCTTCCAGCCACATCGATGGCACCCCCAAGTATGACAGCGGTATCTTTTTTACCAATGGCCAGGATCCCGTACGAAAAGATGTCCTGGAAATGCTACTGCGAAAGTTCGACCAGCGTGGTCTAACCCTTATTCCAGCTATCCAGTTTTCCAGTCCACTGCTCGCCCTGGAAAAACAATTACGCCAGGACCCATCAAAGGCTACCGGGATCGAATTAATGGGTCCCCAGGGAAAAAGCTGGACCGACTCCAAGGGGACCCGTCGAGGAATGGCTCCTTACTACAATCCACTCGATCCGCGTGTTCAACAGGAAATGCAACGGGTCATTGATGAATTAGTAGAACGCTATCAACACCACCCTTCCTTTGGTGGCCTGGCTATTCAAATGAGTTCAGAGACTTATTCCCAGTTACCGGGACCTCAATGGGGCACCGACCAGCAAACATTTGACCGGTTTATTCGCCAGGCTGACTCTGCAGCCGAGAACACCAAGACGGGCCTGCAGGAGAGGCTCAAGTACATCAATGGTCCGAATCGGCAAAAATGGCTGAGTTGGCGGGGCCAGGTGATGGCTAACTTTTACCATGACATCTCGAAGCGTCTGCAGGCCAAGAAACCTGGCAGCCGGCTCTACCTGGTTACCACGGACCTGATCAACAGTAGTACTGCCAGGAAACAACTACAGCCCCGCCTGCCACAGCAACACACCCTGGCTGATGTCCTCCTGGAAGCAGGAATTGACCACCGGCGTTTCGGAGATTCCGACCACCTTGTCTTACTGCGCCCGCAACGGGTCGCCCCAACCACATCACTGACGGCGCAGGGAAGCAACCTGGTCATGGAAACTTCTCCGCAGGTTGACCAGGTATTTGCCGATGACGAGCATAGCGGACAGTTGTTTTACCATGAGCCGCAGTCTCTTTCCTTGCCCGCTTTCGACAAGCAAAGCCCTTTTGGAG
>CAZXJC010000749.1:0-7761 GCA_964640885.1 uncultured Pirellulaceae bacterium
CACTGGACCGACTCCGTCCCGGGGGACGGCTGGTTGTCAATGTTAATTCGATTGAGAACCTGGCGGCAGTACGGGACGCGTTGCAGGCGGAAGTAAAACAGGTCCAGACCTGGATGTTCAACATCTCACGCGGCGCTGACCAGCTGGAACAGCTCCGTTTCGAATCACTTAATCCCACTTTCTTGCTGGGAGCAGTTAAGCCGGTCTGAGCACAGGCCGGATTGTAAAAAAGGAAGGAAACAGAACGATGCACTACAAACAGCTAGGTAATCATGGTGTCCGGGTCTCTCCGATTTGCCTCGGGACCATGATGTTCGGAGGCCAGACCGAAGAAGGCTTGGCCATCGAGATTATGCACAAGGCGATCGATCAAGGAATCAACTTTTTTGATACGGCGGATATGTATAACGGTGGGGAATCCGAAGTGCTGGTCGGCAAGGCTCTGGCCGATCGACGCGATCGAGTCGTACTGGCCACCAAGGGGCGGCAAAAAATGGGGGACGGTCCTAATGATTATGGTTCCGGTGCCGTACACATGATGCGGGCCGTAGAAGCCAGTCTCCGTCGCCTTAATACCGATTATATTGATATCTATTACGATCATGCACCGGATTACACGACTCCTATTGAAGAAACGCTGCGCGTTATGGAGGACATGGTTCGATCCGGGAAGGTCCGTTATATCGCCTGTTCGAACTTTCGAGCCTGGCGTCTGGCCGAGTCGCTGTGGGTAAGCGACCGCTGTAACCTCAGCCGTTTTGCCTGCGTGCAGCCCCTGTACAACATTGTAAACCGCGATCCGGAAGTCGAATTGTTCCCGCTGTGTCGCGAATATGGCATCGGCGTGGTCTGTTATAGTCCTCTAGCACGTGGGGTTTTGACGGGGAAGTATTTGCCAGGCGAAGACTTTCCCAGCGGTAGTCGCGGTGCCCGCGGTGATGTTCGGATGAAGCAGGCGGAGCTGAGGGAAGCCAGTTTCCTGGTGGCTCAGAAATTAAAAGAGCATTGCGACGGGCGCAATTTGGCTATGAGCCAGTTTGCACTGGCTTGGTGCCTGGCAAATCCGAATTTAACGTCAGTCATTATTGGGCCGCGTACGATGGAGCAGTTTGACGATAACCTGGGCTGCCTCGAAATCGAGGTGACTGCCGAAGACGAGGCTTGTGTCGATCAACTGGTCCCCCCCGGCGAACATTCCGGAGTTGGATTTCAAGATGTACTCTACCCGGTCACTGGGCGGCAAAGTAGCGAATAGGATCTACGTCAGAATGACCTTCTCCAGCGTCATCTTCTGCAGTCGGTCCGAGACTGGCTCAGGAAGTTGAAGCGGGGCGATGACCGAAGGTTCGCCGGCGGCATTGGGCGTTAGTTCCAACGCAGGATCAGAGAGATCTTCTGCATAGAAACGGCTGGTCGGAAAGATGTCTGCCGGGTAACGAAAGTTGTCTAGCATCGCCAGGGCAGTGCAAAAAGCTGAACCCGTCGCACTTTCAAGCATCCCTCCGACCCAGCAGGGGATGCCGGCCTGCTGGCACCAGTCGTGGATGGCAATGGCCGGGGTTAGCCCCCCTACCCAGCCCGGCGTAATGTTCACCCACTGGCAGCTATTTAATCGGGTCGCCTGTTTAGCCAATTGTAGTGGCCGGATGCTCTCGTCCAGGCAAATAGGGGTGTCCAGCGATTCTTGCAGCTGCGCATGGTCTAGCAAGTCGTCGTGCGCCAGGGGTTGCTCGATCATCGCTAGCCCGTACTGATCCAGTTCCCGGAATTCATCCAGGGAGTCGAGCGTGTAACCACTGTTGCAGTCGATGTGAATGACGCAATCGCCAAATGCCTGGCGGACTGCCTTGATCATCGGCACGTCCCAGCCGGGACGATACTTAAGTTTCACTCGGGCAAACCCGGCCTCGATTGCTGGAGCCATGGCCTCGAGTAGCTCGTCGATGGTGTCCATGACGCCAAAGTCTGCGCCGACCGGAACCTGGGTGCGTTCCGCTCCCAGTGCTTGGTGAAGTGGAATATTGCTTAGCTTGCTATGCAGCGCCCACCAGGCCGTGTCGAGGGCAGCCTTGGCAAACGGGTTTCCCTTGTAGACGCTCATCAGTTGCTGAAGTTGTTCCGGGGTATCGACTGTTTGGCCGACAATGGCTGGGCCCAGCCAGTTCTTGGCTACTTGGAAGACGCCGCCACCCCATTCGCTGCTGTAGCAGGGGGCTGCTAGTGGCGATGTTTCGCCCCAGGCATCGACCGATCCACTGGACATTCGGCAGAGTACCGCGTGAATTGCCGGATCTTCCCCGTAGGCGGTGCGCCAGGGATAAAGTAGCGGCATCGCGACGAGGTAGAATTCGAGTCGATCAATCTTCATGATGGCAGGGATGACCAGGGCGGTGAGGAACTGCTGTTGCCTCGTTCTTGGTGTTAGGGATAAACGTCAGTGGCCGGGAATGGCTAGCCAAGCGTGGCCCTATTTTTCGTAGAGGACAAACAAGAGGACGTCGGAGCCAGAAAAGGTATCGCCCAATGAACCCGCGGACGCGGACTGAGCGGCGATGTTGCCGGTAATGTTAACTATTTTTGCGCCGCTTTCGGCGACCCACTCATTGATTTCTTGTTCGAGCGCGACCAGTTCGCTCTCAATGCTCTTGAATATTTTTACTTGTTGCATGACAGGTTCCTTTGGACAGTTAGGTGGAGGAGCCCCGTAAATTGTAGCGAATTGAGCAGGCCGATGTTAGGGTTTCGCTTTGACCGTTTTGACCGGTCCGAAAGCCATCGAAGTTTGGATTGGAAAGTCACATGTACAGCCGGAACTTGCTTCGGGTATTAGTAGCAGCCCCCCAGCAGGGATCATGTTAATCCAGCATCCTGGGCGACTCACCTCAGTTACCTTGCTCATCTTGCCAGTTGCCAGGTCACACATGGTAGGGTTTCCTGCGCGGAAGAAACAGGCTGCTGCCGATGCCGAGATGGTGCCACACCCGTGGCCACCCCGACTCATGTTCCAGTTGGCGCGGCGAGCCCCGGTGGCTAGATGGTACGCATAGGGTTCCACGTAGACAATGTCTTGCACGATTGCCGGGTGGTGATCCTGTTCTCCGTGATCCCCGCCAATGTTCTGCCGCTGGTTTTGTGATGCTGACCAGAGAGGACTGCCGTCGGTAGCAGAAAACGCCTGGATGTCATACCAGACCTGTTGCGCGGTGCCGTCCTTGTGGTTGCGCGTTCCGACGGCAATTAGTTTCCCCTGGGCATAGCCCAGGAAGAGGTGATGTTGTATTTGTTTGAGGTCGGTAGCCCTTTCCCAGAGGCGAGTCCCTCGCAGTCGGTCTAAAGCGACCAGTCGACAGCCTCCACTAAGCAGTTGCTGTAGCGTTGAGCGGCCGGTTTTGCTTTCCAGGGTTCTCGGGCTGTCGCTTTCAATGAAAAAGATGCGGTCGCTGGAGATTGTGATTGTTGGATTGATAATTGCGCCGCGGGGCTTGTACTGCCATTTTAATTGGCCTTGCTGTCGCTGCCGCGCGAAGATCGAATCGCTTGTGACGACCGGAATGAAATCGTAGTAGGTCTCTTTGATCTGTTCGCGAGAATGATCCTGGCGTGCGGCGCCGATGCGCGTGGTGGTGCCGTAGAGTTCGTCGCCTACCTGGGCGAGATAGCCCCAGTGGCGCGGCTGTTTGTCCCGCCGCGCAGGTGTTGTGAATTCCCGTAGTTTCTTTCCGGTGGCAGTGTCCAGAAGGTGGCACTTGTCGGTGGCCACGGCGTAAAGGATGTCTGCTGAGGCAACCATGCTGCCGCTGTCGCGCATGGCGCCGACCCGTCTGAAATTAGCAATTGGATGTTGCCAAAGAACGGCTCCGTTGTAAGCATCTACGCCGATAATCCGGTTGTTGCCCGGCAGGAACATGCGGCCGGCAATAACGAGTGGCGGACTCGTTCGGTGGTGGCGGTCGACCATGTGCTGGGGGCCAGGGCGACCGTACCAGCGCAGCTGCAGTTCGCCCTGTACCAGTTGGTCCTGGCTGCAGGCAGTGTTGGCCGAGCCAGCATACATGTGCGTCCAATCGCCGACCTGTTTTGAAGGAGTACGCCTGAGGACGAATCGCCGCTGATTGTCTTCGAACTTGTGGACAGCGTTAGCCGGAAGTTTCCTGCTCCAGTTGCCGAGAACTGCCTGAGCTAACTTACCAGGCGTCTGGGGGTTCATGACGGCAACGCCGCCAGTCGGTCGCAGCAGTCGTTGGGTCTCCTCCAGGGTGATTGGCGGAGCACCGTTGGGAGCTGGCTGGTCCACGCAGATAAGGTTGAACAATTCGCTGGCATAACCGAGTTGTCCAAGAGGTGCCTGGTGAATGGCAACGCGACCGTAAAGTCCAGCCTGTCGTAGTGATTCGCGGGTGGCAGTTACGTCCTGTCCCGGAGGCGCGACGGCGATTACCTGTAGGCCGGTTCGAGTAGCCAGTTCATAGGCCAACTGGCCACGACCAGCGCCGAGGATGAGGCAGTAGCCGCGGTCGAGCGGATTTCCATCGATCCGCCTGGCGGCGGATAATATTTCCGTTGCTTGGCGTTCGTAGGCGAGTCGTTCGTCAGTGGTCTGATAAAACAGGCCTCCGGGATCGGCAACGGGACGCTCAACGATTTGGCGTACCTCTCTACCACGCGGGCCGGGCACAAAGCAGTGAATCACCCCCTGGTCAGTACTCACAAAAAGCTTCCCACCGGCCAGGGCCAGTGTATAGGCCTTGCCTCGGACAGGACTGGTCCAGAGCGTTTTCCCGGCGGCATCGAGGGCGGCTACACGATTGTCGCCTCCTGCGTAGCGAACCGAACCTGAAAAGATCGTTGCGTAGGGATAGTCCGCCAGAGCAGCTTGCTGGTCAGGGAGTAAGGGTTTGTCCGTAGGAGTGAGCGACCCGACTCGTTGGGGGGTGGGGTTGCGGCCCTGGGCAACCATCAAGCGGGTGCCGCGTCTTTGCAGGTAGCCCTGCGGTGAAAAGTTTAATTTGCCCCGTGCTTTGGCTGCGCCACTAATGGCGTCTACAGCGAACTGGTAAGTTCCCTGGGACGGAAACAGGCCGGCAGAAAAGCGGGCTTGGCCACCATCGATAACGACACCACTGCGGACCGGCCAAGATGAAATCATCCGTTCATTGCCGGGAATCCGGCGTCCAGTGGGAGCTGCCTGAAATTTCCATTGCTGTTTGCCAGTGCGAAGATCCAGGCAATAGACAAAACCGTCATCGCTGCCGAAATAGACGCGCTGCTGGTCGATCGTAGGAGCAAGTCGCACGGGTCCTTCGGTTGTGAACCTCCACTGCAGGGTGGCGGTCGTTGCATCGAGGCAGGTAACAGTGTCTTCGGCGGAAGAAGCGAAGATAAGCCGCTGACCGTCAGATACAAGGTGAAAGGCTCGGTCGTAGGTGACACGGGCTGGCAAATCGGTTTTGTTGTGCCAGAAGTCCTGGGCAGCCGGTGGTGGCCAAGCGGGGGTCGGGGCTTGCATGGCCTGGTACGTCCAGTGGCCGGCCAGCGGCAGCTTTAATTGTTCAGGCGTATAGGCGGAACGATGAATATCCCGCCCGTAGGTCGGCCAGCCCTTGGCGACTGAGGGGACCGGATCGACACCAGGATAATTCTTTTTCTGTGCTCTAAAGCGTGAGAGGATTTGGTTGTCCGTCAGGGCTCGATCAAAGATGGCGGCTTGGGCCATTCTTCCTTGCAGCGGGTAATACTCGTCATCGTCGCGATAGGCTCCGAGTGTCAGTTTGCCAGTTGGCGGATAGGCGATCTCTCCCTTCTGGTCTGTTGATTCTGCTCGTAGACGGCCATCAACGAAGAGCTTCATTTTGGTCCCGTCATAGGTCGCCGTGACTTGATACCAGTTACCGGGCAAGAATGGCTGCGGATTGGTGAGGTATGTGAGGCGGCGAGTTGAGGTGCTCGTGAGGCCGAAGCAGAACATGTCGTCCCGAGTTCCCAGCATCCACCCCCGTTCGTAGCTGCCGTTGTCCTGAATGGCACATACAATCGATCCCCATGCTTGAACACGGTCAAGATAAATCCACGACTCGACAGTAATCGCCCGGACGGGGAGTAGCTGTGCTGCCGTTTGTTGGGAGCTGAAAGTCGCCACGCGGACGTCGTTCGTTTTGCCGTCGAGAAGTAAGGCACGGGGCTGCTGAGCTGAAAAAGTAACGGTGGCGGCACTTTTCCCGGCAAGCTTTCCGCGGGCAGGTACCAGCTGTTGGCCGCGAAAGTTGGCTGTTGTGAGCGTCCAGGAATGACGGGGTTGAGGCGATTGCCCTTCAGCCGCCGTTAAGGGAAGCAGCAGCGTGGTTAAGACCAGCAAGAACCGGCGTATTGGGAAGCGTGTGTTTTGTGCCAAGGCTCGTTCGCTCAAATAATTGGTTGGGAACTAGGGTTTTGCAAGGATGCCCTTGATGACTTAGCCATGTACATCGGTTAGTCGCATGTCACGACTGCTAAACCGAAACGTTGTCTCGGTATGGTTCATGCCTAGCAAGTGGAGCATGGTGGCATGGAGATCGTGAATTTCGACCTTTTTATCGATGGCCTTGTAGCCATACTCGTCGGTAGCACCATACGTTATTCCACCCTTAACCCCGCCGCCGGCCATCCAGAGCGTGAAGCCGAAGGGGATGTGGTCGCGACCATTGTTGCCTTGTGCAAACGGCGTGCGTCCAAACTCCCCGGACCAGACCACCAGGGTGGACTCGAGCAGCCCTCGTTGTTTGAGGTCAGTTAGCAGGCCGGCGATCGGCTTGTCCACCGAGCGAGCGTTCTTGGTATGGCCTTCAATCAGCTTGGCATGTTGCTCCCAGCGGTCTCCATTGCCACCGGGGCAGGTCAGTTCAATAAAGCGTACACCACGCTGGACCAGGCGACGTGCGATAAGGCAGTTGCGACCGAACGTTTGCGTGTTTTTAAACGAGTCGTTGATGCCGTAGAGATCAAGGGTGTTTTTTGTCTCATCACTGATATCCATCAATCCAGGTACGGCCATTTGCATGCGGTAAGCCAACTCATAGTTGGCTATGGCAGATTCAATCTGTCCCTCAGTGCCGTGTGCTTGCAGATGCGCGCGGTCCAGTTGGTTTAGTACATCCAACTTGTATTATTGTAAGGCTTCGGTTGCTTCGCTGCGACGGATGTTAGCCACTGGATGGGCACTGGAGTTAAAAACGGATCCTTGGAAAGAGGCGGGCAGGAATCCACTGTTGAAATTATCCAAGCCACCAGGTGGGATGAGGCCTCCGTTGAGAACTACGAAGCCGGGCAGGGCTTGGCATTCGCTGCCAAGGCCATAGGTGAACCAACTTCCCATGCTAGGGCGACCCTGGGTGCCAACCCCCGTGTGCAGGAAGTAGTTGGCATTTGTGTGTTCTGAGAACTTAGAAGTCATGGAACGGATGACAGCCATTTCATCGACATGCTGGGCGATGTGAGGAAACAGGTCGCTGACGGGTGTCCCGGATTGTCCATAGTTTTTGAAGGCCCACTGGCTCTTGAGTGTTTTGCCGATATTGTTGAATTGCGTCGGCTCGATTTTCATCGCAAAGGGCTGCCCGTTCTCTTTTTCGAGCCGTGGTTTTGGGTCGAAGGTGTCAACCTGCGACGGTCCCCCATCCATGTAGAGATAGATGATTTGTTTAGCCTGTGCGGGAAAGTGGGGCTTCTTTGGTTCAAACGGGTTTAGGGCACTTGGCCGAGTCGGTGCGGCGCCGACAAACGACGGGT
>CAZXJC010000750.1:0-2572 GCA_964640885.1 uncultured Pirellulaceae bacterium
TCCTTCCCGAAAAACAAATACATCTGTTTGGTGAAAGATTGACTGCGACCAAAAAATTGTTTCAGTGGTTCGATTTTACCTGTTAAGGCTCCTGTTTACCAGCGAATCCAGAAACAGCAGGCTACACCTCACGAGGAGGATAAAATTTCCCGGCAGGTACGTGAAACTGCGGGCCAGAGCCGTTAAAGTGAAGAGCACAAAAGTGTTGAATTTCTCACAACAGCAGGGGATATGCGGGTATTGAACTGCAAACAGGGTGGAGATCTATGATGAAATATTCTTTTGGCTGGCTACTGGTAATAGTGTTACTCGCTGCCCCGGCCCTAGAAGTTCAGGCAGCCGATAGCAAACGCCCGAACGTCCTGTTCATTGCCGTGGATGACTTGAACGACTGGATCAGTTGTCTTGGTGGACACCCGGATTGCAAGACGCCGAACATCGATCGGCTTGCTAAGCGAGGGGTTCTGTTTGCCCAGGCCCATTGCGCGGCACCAGCTTGCAACCCGTCGCGGGCTGCGCTGATGACCGGGATACGTCCTTCAACTTCAGGGGTTTACCTCAATCCCCAACCGTGGCGTCCTGCGATGCCGAACGTGATGACATTACCGCAACTGTTCATGAAACATGGTTACCATGCTCAAGGTGGTGGCAAGATTTACCATGGTCGCTATGACGACGATCAATCCTGGCATGCCTATTTCAAGAAGACGGCAGATCCCAAACCGGTTGCTCGGATTCTGAAAGATCCTCACAGTCGTGCTGGTGGAATTGTCTGGGGCCGACTGCAAGTTCGGGACCAGCAGATGAACGATTACAAGGTGGCTTCCTGGGCGATCGATTATCTCAAAAAAGAACATGATCGACCCTTTTTCCTGGCCTGTGGGATTTACCGGCCTCACATGCCGTGGCAGGTCCCCGACAAATATTACGACATGTATCCGCACAAGTCCGTGACCTTGCCCAAGGTGCCGGCTGATGACCTGGACGATCTGCCGGCGGCAGGTGTGAAAATGGCTCGACCTCAGGGTGACCACAAGGATGTCACTGATTCAGGCAACTGGAAATATGCCGTTCAAGGTTACCTGGCCAGTATTGCCTTTGCGGATGCCCAGGTGGGACGAGTACTGGATGCCCTTGAAAAGAGCCCGCATCGAGACAATACCATTGTTTGCTTGTGGGGCGATCATGGCTGGCACCTTGGTGAAAAGCACCACTGGCGGAAGTTTTCACTCTGGGAAGAAGCGACCCGGGCGCCCCTGATGTTTGCCGGCCCTGGAATTCCCGCCAAGGGTGTCGTCTGTCAGCAGCCAGTTGATTTCATGAATATCTACCCGACGCTGGCCGAGCTTTGCGATCTGCCGCTCCCCGATCATCTCGAAGGGATCAGCATGACCGGCTTACTTAAGAATCCAAACTTGGCCTGGGATCGACCTGCCCTGACAACGCATGGCCGCAAGAACCACGCGTTGCGTAGTGAACGATGGCGCTATATTCGCTATGCGGATGGCTCCGAGGAATTGTACGACCATCAGACCGATCCGATGGAATGGAACAACGTGGCCGAGAAGCCGGAATATGAAAGGGTCAAGAAACAACTATCCGCCTGGTTCCCCAAGAAAGATGCTCCAGATGCGCCCTTTGATCCGGCCGTCCGCAAGTCAAACAAGAAAAATGACAAGCCGAAAAAGACCAAGAACTCCTGACAAACAAGGAAACAGAACTCATGTCCCATCGTAATTCAACCAGGCAGTTAACTTCATTGTGGATCGTACTGGGGCTGGCAGTGCCGCTGCTCCTGCTTGCCGTTGACGGTATCCGAGCAGCCGACCCACCATCCTATCGACTGGCCCGGTTTTCGGCGGACGTGACGATTCCACTAAACCACCGTTGCATGGGCGTCCTGCCGACCAAGTCGAAGAAAATTATCGATCCACTTTACGCCCATGGGTTCGTTTTATTGGGAGCCGATAAGCCGATTGTCCTGGTTGCTTTCGACTGGTGTGAAATTCGTAACGGCGCCTACGACCAATGGCGGGATGCCCTGGCCAAGGCAGCGGGTACGACGCGCGCGAGAGTGCTAGTGAGCAGTCTGCACCAGCATGATGCCCCGGTGATCGACCTGGAAGCTCAACAAATGCTGAACCAACAGGGCCTGGTTAACGAGTTGTACGATATGAAATTTCATCAGCAGACACTCCAGCGCGTTGCCAAGGCCTGCCGCGACAGTTTACAGGAAGCAGTGCCTGTGACTCACCTCGGACTTGGACAAGCGAAGGTAGAGAAAGTTGCTTCCAACCGGCGCGTGCAACGAGAAGATGGGACGGTATCTTTCGGTCGCGGCAGCAGCAGTGGTGGCAATGCTGGTTACGCTGCCGCCGATGACGGGCTAATTGATCCCTTGTTGAAAACGATCAGTTTTTGGTATGGATCTAAACCAGTACTGGCGCTGCACGCTTATGCCACGCACCCGATGAGTTATTACGGGCGAGGTGGCGTTACTTCTGATTTCGTCGGGCTGGCGCGGGAAAAACGACGGCGTGATGATTTCTCAGTTGCGCAGATCTACGTCTCG
>CAZXJC010000751.1:0-2538 GCA_964640885.1 uncultured Pirellulaceae bacterium
GAAGCCATGGTAGGCAACGCTCTTGGTGATGTTCAGGCAAAAAGCAATGAACGTCTCCGGTTCAATATGAATCGTACCGGGAAAATCGATGTGATGCAGGTTTAAGCCATAGCTAATGGGGGGCAGCACCAGGACCTTGTCCGGGGCTCGCTTTCCCACTTCCAAACAGACCGACTCGCACAAGAAGACGTCCACATCCAGGGGAAGATGGCGGCCATGCTGCTCAGTCGAGCCGGTCGGCAGAATGATCAACTTCTGCATGCCGATCGCGTCGTTCATCTCAGCCCAAGTCAAACGATTGTAACGGTATTCGGTAGCAGCCTTCATCATGGCATCCTTTTTCCCGGAAGCTTAGAACGTGGCAAAGCCTGCCAGGACAATTGACAACCGTGCTCGGCAGGCACGTGCCAATTATACAGCCACAAAATGTCCCCGAAAGCCAGCAAGGGTCCAGGTCGATACAGACCTGGACCCTTACCAGAAAACATTAACTCTCGTCGCAACACTGCCAGACCGATCAAAACTCTGGCCACACGACAATCAGCTCTTCAAGCAGATCGGCGCCGCCCAGGTCGCCTTGCCTGACGGCTTCCGCATGCATGTCAATCAGCAAATCCAGTAGCGCCGGGCAAAAGACGGGGCCCACGTCACAATAAATTGGGTCGATAATGGAATCGAAACCATCATTGGCCCCACGAGGACTCGGGGAGGGAAGTGGTATGATCCCGATCCGTGAATGTCGGGGAACAGGCATCGGAGAGGGAAGTGGTATGATCCCGATCCGTGAATGTCGGGGAACAGGCATCGGGGAAGGAAGTGGTATGATCCCGATTCGTTCCGCCGGTGAAATATCACAAGGTGGCACTTTTTTCAAAATGTGTTCCCGGGATACTTCCAGCAGGCCATCCGGTACCTGAAGCGGCGGACGCTTCTTGAGTCGTGGTGGAGTCTTGGCGTGGGCTTTAACCGAACCACGATACATCCTGGTTACCTGGCCTTGAGCTTCTTCACTGATGGCTGAAAGTACAAAAGCACATAAGGCAATCACTGCTATAACTGTACATTTTAGGTTATTCATCTTGCTGGCTCCTGTTAATTGGTTCGAAACGATGGTCAATAAACAGAGCGAATTCATATGTCTTCGTGCTGCTCAAGGGATTGATGTACGGCACGAAACAGACGATGAAATCTCCGTCCTCTAGAGAAAACGACGGGGCCAGCAAAAGCGGACACAAATTTCGAGGAAAACCCGAGTGGTTACCAGTTGAAGATGCCTGCAAATCGCTCCCCGATACGCTAAACTAGGCCATCCAAGTGGTTGGCCTCACGAATCGCCACTTCCCCGGATTTGGCTCATCCCGTTGCCGATGGGAACCCTAATGTCTAATCAGCTTGACTTTCAACCCACTCGAATTCGCTATCGGGTGATTGCCGTATCAACACTGATGGGGATACTGCTCTACCTGGATCGGTTCTGTATCGGCATCGCCGAACCCTTTATTCGCCAGGACCTGGGGCTCACGAAGCAGCAGATGGGCATTTTCATGAGTGCCTTTTTCTGGCCCTATGCACTTGCTCAAATCCCTTCTGGTTGGCTAGCCGACCGTTTTGGGGCTCGCCAGATGATGACCATCTATATCCTCGCCTGGTCGTTCTTTACCGCCATGATGGGACTGGCCAACGGGTTTATCATGCTGGTCGCCATGCGCGCAGCCTACGGGCTCGGCCAAGCCGGGGCCTATCCGACCAGTTCCAGTATCGTAAGTCGCTGGATTCCACCACTGGGGCGCGGTGCGGCCAGCAGCTTCATCGCCTTGGGAGGTCGGATCGGCGGAGCCATTGCTCCGGTCCTGACCGCCATCCTGATCGTCGCCTTGGTGGCTGCCGACAAGTCACCTTTGCTGCAGCCGGAAACGGTGCTCGACAGCCCCGCGATACTCAAAAAACTATCCGACCGAGACCAAAAGGATCAGCAAGCGTATCTTCATGTCTACAAGCAGTCCTCTGCTTCATTACAAAAAATTGTCTCATCGTCGTCCACGGAACAGGCCGCTTCTGCTGAACCGTCACAAGCCAAACAACTGATCGCGGAGAGTTTCAACAAGCTGATCGAGAATCCTGACTTTTATTCTCCCGAGGCCTTTCTCCGCGTCAAGAACATGGATCGCTTTGCGACCAAATGTATCAAGCAACTGGAAAATCAAGAGCAGTTGAGTGAGGCCGATTCTCAGAAGTTCAATCGTTTCTTACTGGAATCCCTCTTTCCGATTGAAATCGAGCGAACCTACATGAAGAGTTGGCGACCGGTCCTCTGGCTCTACGGCAGCCTGGGACTACTGGTGGCCGGATTGTTCTGGCTGGTGGTACGAGATCGACCCCAGGTTCACCCACTCTGCAACGAGGCAGAAATTGAATTGATTACCGGGCAACCGGAACCAAAAGCCACTGAGGATGTGGGGAACATTCCCTGGAAGGATATCCTGCAGTGTCCCAGTCTGTGGCTAACAAGTGCTTCTCAGATCGGCGTAAATATCGGCT
>CAZXJC010000752.1:0-6273 GCA_964640885.1 uncultured Pirellulaceae bacterium
CGCCGGGATTTCCGTGGCAGCCAGTATCACCTGGTTCATTGCCACCAAGATCGCCTGGCCCACTTTCGAAGAGAGCACGCCCGCTGAGGCAACGGAAGCTACGGAGGAGAGTGGATCATGACCCAGTTAATCATCATTAGCATCTACCTCTGCTTGTTACTTTTCCTCGGTGTCTTTGCCGGCAAGCTGTTTCGTGGCACCAGCAAGGATTACATGCTGGCCAGTCACTCGATCGGTCCCTTCATGTTGCTGATGTCATTGTTTGGAACCACGATGACAGCCTTTGCACTGGTTGGATCTACCGGCGAAGCGTACAAGATCGGTGCCGGAGTCTACGGTTTGCTGGCATCCTCCAGCGGCATTATTCCCTCGCTCTGTTTCTTCGTGCTCGGAGTCAAGCTTTGGGACCTGGGACGCAAGCACGGCTACACAACACAAATTCAATTTTTCCGTGATCGCTTGGAAAGCGATAAGATCGGTGTCATCTTGTTTCCTATCCTGGTTGGCCTCGTGATCCCCTACTTGCTGATCGGGGTGATGGCCTCTGGAACCGTCATCAACAGTATCACCGAGGGTGCCTTTAAAACTGCGTTTGCCGAACACGATTACGGCATTCCGCCCTGGCTCGGTTCACTGGTGATCAGCATCGTGGTCTTGATTTACGTGTTCTTTGGTGGCATGCGCGGTACTGCCATGGCCAATACAGCCCAAACGATTGTTTTCATGATCCTGGGACTGATCACATTCGTCGTAATCTCCAGCAAGCTGGGTGGGATGGCTGCTGCGACTAAGCAGGTCGTCGAGAAGAATCCTTCCAAGATGATGCGGGCGGTTCATCCGAACGACGAAAAATCCTTCAAGGGCAAGTACGCTCAATGGGAGCGCCTGGCGGAGTTCAACTTTGCCAAGAAAAAGAAGCTAGTCGCGCTGGCACCTGACCAGGTCAAGGCTGCCATGGCTGCCTACAAGGGTCCCAACCTGCCTCACAAACCGCTCCTGGCACAAGCCAATTACGCTGCCACCGAGAAGTTATTCACGCTCTCAGCCAAGCAACAGAACGTGGCACGACTGCAGCAGGACGACCGTATCTATGACGAAGCAAGCCTACCCACAACACTGATCAATCATGAAACCCTGGTGACTTACAAGCGGGAGGCCGGAGCGGATGCCAAGGGGGCCGCGAGCAACAAGATGATCCAGTCGAAAATTGGTCATCCTGACGAATTCATCGATGGGGACAAAACGAAGGGGAAATACTGGACAAGGAAAAAGGCTAAGGGAGTCTACCGAGCTACCTCGTGGTCACCGGACAAACCGCACTCGATGAATCCCTGGAAATTCCTGACCTACTTTTTCGTTCCCCTGTCGGTTGGTATGTTTCCTCATCTATTCCAGCACTGGCTAACCGCCAAGAGTGCCAACAGCTTTAAACTGGCCGTGGTAGCACACCCGGTATTTATCATGATCGTCTGGGTCCCCTGTGTGCTACTGGGTGTCTGGATGACTTCAGCAATCAACCCAGCCACTGGCGGATCTTTGATTGCACCTCATTTCCCACCCAACGCCATCTTGCCAGCGGCCGTCAAGGCACTCACTCCCGACGCCATGGCGGGGCTGCTAACAGCGGGTATCCTGGCTGCCATCATGTCCTCGCTCGACAGCCAGTTTCTCTGCGTGGGAACGATGTTCACGACTGACATCGTGACCCACTACAGTAAGCCTGGTAAGTATTCTGACAAGCAGTTGATCGTGATTGCTCGGATGTTCATCATTGGCATCGTGGCCGTCACTTACCTGTTCAGCTTGTTTGAACCGCGCCGGGTCTTCACGCTGGGCGTCTGGTGTTTTAGTGGTTTTTCCAGCCTCTTCCCGCTGATCTTTGCCAGTCTTTACTGGCGCCGGCTCACCAAGGCAGGAGCTTACGCGGCGGTGATCGTTGCCGGAGCTTCCTGGCTCTACCTGTTCCGGGATTCAGGCTACGCCGCCAATGCAGACTATGACTTCCTGGGAGTCATGCCCGTAGCCACCATGACGATCCTCTCGATGGTCTCGATGATCGTGGTTTCGTTAGTCACCCGGCCTCCAAGCGATGCGACCTTAAAGAAGTTCTTTAAGGACGTTGGTACGTGATAACACGCCTCAAAAGGAGCTGCTGGGTCAGTAGCAAGCGGGGCAATTCGGTGGGAAAATAGGCTCACCACACTTGTGTGGTAAGCATTATTACGTAAAATGGGTGGTTTGCCTGAATGGTTTCAGGACGAACCGTTGAATTGACTACAGCAAGTTAAAGTAAGCTCATGAACCGACCGGTTGGACGTCGCAGATCAAATAAACGAAGTAAGAACACTGCGCGAAGCAAGAAAAAAGATCCGGTTTACGTCGATGGCAAGCGGCCTCGTCCGATGTACGTCGATTATAAGAACGTGGACTTGCTTAAGAAACTGGTCAATCGCCACGGGCGGATCGTGGGACGCCGTAAAACAGGTTGTTCTGCCGCCAGCCAGCATGCCATTACGACGGCCATCAAGCGGGCCCGTTTCATGGCACTGATGCCCTATACGGGTGAGTAACGGCTATTCTTTGGCGAGATCTTTCCTTTCTCCGCTTACACCCTGCTTGCAGCTACCGTAGTAGCAGGCCAGAATCAAGACATGGCCGAACTCTATCGCACCACGCGCCGCGTTGAATTCTCCGAAACCGATGCGGCAGGCATGATTCATTTTTCAGCTTACTTCCTTTACATGGAGCAGGCTGAGCATGAGTTGTTTCGTCACTTGGGAACTAGCGTGTTCACAGAAGATGAATCTGGGATAATCAGTTGGCCACGCGTGTCAGCGAGTTGCGATTATTCACGTCCAGTGACGTTTGAGGATGAATTGCAGATCGACGTTGGCATTGCGCGACTGGGTGAAAAAAGCATTACCTATCAATTTTACTTTATGAAAAATGATCAACAGGTCGCCATTGGTCAGATCACTTCTGTTTGCTGTCGTATCGTACACGGACAACCTCCCACGCCGATCGTAATCCCGCCCAGTTACGTAGAATTGCTCAAGCCTTATATCGCCGCATCGTCTTGATTCAATCCGCCTTTCAGGAGTAGCCAATTAAGGCATTCAATCTCCCTCCGGAAGACGTCGACACCGTAGTTGCCTTCCTTTGACCCACAAGTAACGACATGACTGCTTACCTTCAAGAACTCACGTTAAAACTGGGTGCTGCCGTGGGAGACTTGGAAGAAGAACAGCGGCAACGTCATATCGATTTTTTCCTGCAAGCTCAACAGGCCGATGGTGGCTTCATGGGACGCGAGGGAGACAGCGACCTGTACTATACGGGCTTTGCGACTCGATCCCTGGCCATCCTGGGTGAGTTGCACGGCCCGCCTGCCGAGCGACTGGCAACGTTTTTAACCAGTCGTATCCAGGGGCAGGAGACGGTCATCGACTTCCTTTCGCTAATCTATAGCGCTGCTCTGCTGGATGGCGCAGCTGGCATCGATATCTTCGCAGAGGCGCCTGCTGATTGGCCTGCCAGCGTAGCAGCAACACTGGAAGCGCTGCGACGCGAAGATGGCGGGTATGCCAAGTCACCCGAGGGTGCTTACAGCAGTACTTACCACTCTTTCCTGGTACTACTTTGCCTGCAATTACTGGAACAACCATTAAATAACCCAGAGAAATTAATTGCTTTCATTCAAAGCCAGGGAGTAGAAGAAGGCGGTTTCCGCGAACACAAGGTCAGCAAGCGTGCAGGGACCAATCCCACGGCTGCCGCAATCGGAATTTTGCGTATCCTGGATGGTTTGACTCCGGAGATCTCTAGTGAAACCATCGATTTTTTGGCCTCCATGCAAGTGGATGAAGGAGGTCTGCGAGCTAACACGCGAATTCCAATTGCTGATATTTTGAGTACGTTTACTGGCATCTTAACCCTCACGGACCTTAACGGTACCGATGAAATTGATGCCCAGCATGCTCTCCGCTACGCGAATTCTCTCCAGCAGCCTGCTGGGGGTTCCCTGGGTGCTGAATGGGACCAGGTTTGTGATGTAGAATATTCTTTCTACGGCTTGGGAACCCTTGCTTTACTTAATCAATACTGCAACAAAGATTTGCGAGAATCGTTATCCTGATTTCTTACTTGGAAACTACCTGATGTCTACCCTTTCGGTAACCAATGTTTCAAAGGAATTCCCAACTCGCGGTGAACCCCTGCAGGTACTGCGAGATGTCTCGCTAGAACTCAAGGCAGGTGAAAACCTGGCGATCCTGGGACCTAGTGGTTGTGGCAAGAGTACCTTGCTTCACCTGCTCGGCACACTTGATCCTCCGACCACTGGAACCATTGAACTCGATGGCCAAGATCCCTTTCAGCTGGAGGAATCCCAACTGGCTCGTTTCCGCAACGAGAATATTGGTTTTATCTTCCAGGAACATCATCTTTTACCACAGCTCTCGGTACTGGAAAATGTCCTGGTTCCAGCCATGGCCACGGGTACTCCTTCAGAGGAGCTGATCCAACGAGCACATGACCTGATCGATCGAGTGGGCCTGGAAAGTCGAATCAGCCATCGCCCGGCTGAATTGTCTGGAGGCGAGCGAGAACGGGCTGCCGTGGCGCGATCCCTGTTGCATCGACCGCTGTTGCTACTGGCCGACGAACCAACTGGAAATCTTGATCGCGCTAATGCTCAACAAGTTGCAGAGTTACTGCTAGAAATCCAACAACAAGAACAAACCATGCTGATCGTCGTCACGCACAACAACGAGCTGGCTGATCAGTTGCAAAAGCAAACGACCTTGGACAACGGCCAGCTCAGCTGACCACGAATTGGTAAACCTGGCCAAGAGATCACTGGAGTCTATTTACGATATGTCTCGCTGGCGCAGCATTACCCGAGCGATTCCCAACCTCGTCACCAACTTGCGCGGCCTGGTCACCATGTTCCGTGATCGGCAGGCGCGGCAATTTGTCGCACGGAGCTTGCGGCATCACTGGCGAATCAACCTGGCCGTTGCACTCGGCGTCAGCGCTGCCACGGCCGTCCTGACCGGTGCCCTCCTGATCGGGGATTCAACCCGAGGCAGTTTGCGACAATTGACTCTTGATCGGCTGGGAAGTATTGACGAAATACTGATCACGGACCGTTTCTTTCGCCAGGAAATGGCTGAGCAAATCGCGACCAACGAACAGTTCAAAGCGGATTACCGGGCGGCTGCGCCCGCCATCCTGTTTCCCCAAGGGACCGTCGCCACGGTGCCCGAGAGTGGCACACCGGCTCGCGCTGGTAACGTCCTGGTCCTGGGCATCGAGGCAAGTTTCTGGCAGCTAGGTTCCGGAGAACAGGCCCAAACGCTCACCACAAACGAAGGGCAAATTATCCTCAATGAGCCGTTAGCCCGAGATCTCAAGGCCGAGGTAGGGAGTCGTGTAATCCTACGACTACCAGCAGATCAGCAGGTCCATGCAGACAGCCCCATGGGGGACAAGGAAAACCGGGTCCGCAGCATTCCTGAACTGACCGTATCGGCCATCATCCCGGCAGAGGGGCTGGGACAATTTGCTTTACGATCCAGCCAGGGCCAGCCGCGAAATGCTTACATTGCCTTACCAACACTGCAAGATGAACTTCGGCAGGAAGGAAAAGTAAACGCCATCCTGGTGACCGGACAATCGCCACAGGAACCACCCTCAGAAAAAGCGAGCCAGGCGCTCAGCAGCTTGTTGCAACCGCAACTGGAAGATTATGGATTGTTGATCAAGCCCGTCTCGATTGGCTACCAGGCAGACGATGGCGAAACCAAAACCGTACTTAACTATTTCAGTCTTTCCAGCCAGCGGCTGATGATCGATGAAAAAACAGAGTCGGTGGCTGAGCAAGCTTTTTCCGATCTTGGCGGCCAGCCCGTATTAACCTACCTGGCCAACGCGGTGGTCAAGTTGACAGCAGAGGGAACCCCGGCAGGTAATGAACTGGTCCCCTATTCACTCATCAGTGCTATCGATTCCCAGCAGAACCTGGGCCCTTTGAAGGATGAGGCGGGTAAACCGATCAAGCAAATTGAGGATGGTAAAGTAATCGTTAACAGTTGGCTGGCCGAAGATTTACAGCTCTCGGCCGGCGATCACATCCGCGTTACCTTCTTCGAACCAGAGACAGACTACGGAAAGTCCAACGCGGCAGAACCGGTCGACCTGGAAGTCCAAGCTATTGTTCCCCTGACCGAACCAGACAACCCTATCGGTGGACGCCGCCCAGCACTCTTCCGC
>CAZXJC010000753.1:0-12894 GCA_964640885.1 uncultured Pirellulaceae bacterium
CGTGTTCAGGCTGTAGTTGTCGATTGTCGGTTTGAAACATCCAGCCTCGATATCCGGTAACTTCCCTGCCAGCCGAATCAAATTGTGGTTTGTCAGGCCGTTTACCACTTGCAAACAGCCCCAGGCTTTCCTGGAAACCGCGTGTTGATGGTCGTCCGGCGATCATCCATTTACCGACATGGTAGGTGTTGTACCCTGCACCGGCCATTACTTTCGGCCAGGTTGGCAAGCTGAGGTCCGGTTTGTTCTTCGGTAGCTGAACCCCATTACGGAAACCAGTGCAGCCGGTAAGGAGTTCTGCCCGGCTGGGCACGCACAAGGGATGAGCACAAGTGGCTCGGGTAAATGTCAGGCCGCTCTTGACCAGGCGATCCAAGTGGGGAGTTTCAATGATGGGATTCCCTAGTGCCCTGATGGTGTCTGGCCGTTGATCATCTGAAATCAGTACCAGGAAGTTTGGGGGACTTGACTGGTCAGCTCGACTCGTTGTCGCGCTTCCCACCAGGCTGGGAACCAGCAGCAGGGCAAGTAATCGTATATTGTGGCGAAAAAGTCCGTGATTTTGCATAAACGGCTTGCCCTTTCAGGTTCTAGAAAACTGCCACGGTTTTTGCGACGTCTTGGCGAGTTTAACCAATGTGAGTGTCGGATGATCGCTGATTAGCAGGGCGCTCGTTTTGCGGCAGGATAGCGTAAAGATAATGCGATTATATGGTTAAGGACAGGGTCTGATTTGCCAGGGAGAGCAGATTTTTCCTTAATTTCACCTAACTTTGTATTGCAAATTTGTCTTTCAGGGAATAAACGTAGAGTTTGTAGGTTCATGTTGAATGTACAGTCGTGGCGGAAACGACTGCCGCAAAATACAGTTTCAAAATGTTTTTTGAAGGGAATAATGATCGATGAGTTTATTGAGAATTTTTGCAGTGATGTTAGTAGCTGTTTCTTTTACCCTCGTGGGTTGCAAGAAAGACACAGGCAATACACCTGGTGAGACCACCGGCACCGAAGCAGGCGAGCCGACGAATACGGATGAGGACGTTAAAGATGGCGCACCAGCTGAACAACCGGATGACGCTGAAGCCGGCGATGACGCTGAAGCCGGCGATGACGCTGAAGGTGGCGATGACGCTGAAGGTGGCGATGACGGCGGCGATGCCGAAGCTCCTGCCGATGAGCCAGCTCCTGCTGCCGAAAAGAAAGACGGTGAATAAGTCACTGTTGTTTCTTAGCAGTAAAGAAAACAAGGAGTCGAAGTGCTTTCTTCCTTGTTGACTAAATCAAGCGAGTGGTGGGTCTTCTTACGGGAAAACCCACCCTCGCTTTTTTAGTTTAAACTGGTTTTATAGACTGGCCTGGTGTGACATAGGAAAGAGTTAGGTTACCGACTGCAGATGCTGACTTTGTAGATTAACCTGTGTAGGAGTTTAGGACGCATGAATACTGGCGACTCAACTGATAACCTGGAAACCACTGAAGCCACTACGCGATCCGGCTTTTCTCTCTCCCAAGTGATTTTGATCGTTATCCTGGTGGGGCTTATTGCAGGACTTTACTGGGATGTCTCCCAGCGGAAGGTGATTGCCAAGGCAGAGACAGCGATTAACGATCTGGTTGAACAGGATATCAAAGATACCCGCGCTTATTTGAAAGAGAAAAAAAGGCAAATGCCTCACCAAGATCGGGCCATTACCCAGGCCGCAGTTCGAGCATTGGTGAAAGAAAGATACGGTCGTATGGCAGAGAGTGGCTCCACTCAATTCGGTTCCGTCGACAACTTTGTTTGGAGTGGTTTTTTCTATCGTTACGTGCTCTCTATCGAATATACCTCTTATCAAAAGCGGGCAGTCGATGAGGGGGACGAGCGAGAAACGATTCTGATTGCATCCAGAGCCAGTTGGGAATCGAAAATGCGATTTTCCGAGTAACATTGCTGGGGCTCTCCTGGAGAGCACTCGTTACCAAAGAGTGTAGCCTCCGTCGATGACCAGGGCAGCCCCCGTCATGTATCGTGAGGCGTCACTGGCAAGATAAACCGCCAGGGGCCCCAGATCTTCTGGTTGGCCATAGTTGCCATTGGGAATATTGGCCTTGAATGCCTCGATGACATCGGGATGTTCCTGGGACCAGCGGATATTGGGTTCGGTCATGAATCCACCGGGACAGATGGCATTCACGGTGATCTGATGAGGAGCCCAATCAACGGCTGTCGCTCGTGTAAATTGCAAGATGGCCCCTTTGCTGGTTTCGTAATGACGCCCGTAGATTTGTCGGCCGGCAACCATACTGTTGATCGACGAGATATTAATAACGCGCCCTCCCGAGCCACGTTGGATCATGGCGCCACCGATCATCTTCGTACAGATAAATGTACTGGTGAGGTTCAAGTCAACTAGCTGTTGCCACGTTTCCAGGGGCATCGCTTCGGTGGCAATGTTTTCCCGGCGCCCACCGACGTTATTGATTAGGATGTCAATCGAGTCGTGGTCTTCGAGTACCTGTTCACAGAGGCTCTCGCAGCTTGCTGGTTTTCCAACATCTGCCTGGTACGTCCAGGCTTGACGTCCCAGTGCGCGAATGTCATCGGCAGTCTTTTCCAGGCTTGGCTGGTCGCGACCAGTGAGGATCACGTCCGCGCCTGCGTCGGCAATTGCCAGCGCCATTTCGCGCCCCAGGCCGCGACTTCCGCCGGTAATGAACAGTCGTTTACCATCCAATCGAAATCGATCCAGGATTCCCATAGCAGTCTACTTTCTCTGACAGTCTAAAACTTGTGTGAACACTTTTCGTCTGCGGCTTTACAGCAGTTATTGTTGATCAGTCAGGAGCTTGCAAGAGGCTCGTACCGTTTCTGGTGTTTCAAGAGAAGGTTCGGGAAATCGATGACGACGTTAGTAGAGAATTTGTCTATGATATCCCGCGGTATGACCAGCGATTCGAGGATTACGAGCCACAGTAAACAACCAGCTGACCTCATGAAAAATCGATGCGCTGTCAGAACACGACATAACTTTTGCCAAGAAATTTCAGGAAAAGCGTACTTGAATTAGGGAGATTCATCGATGGGTTTCATTGATAACGTCTATGGTGACCTGGGGCTGCTGGATATTTTTTGCCGCCTCGCTGTGGCGGTTTTGTTGGGTGGACTGGTTGGTGTGGAAAGGCAACTCAATGGTCACTGGGTCGGGTTGCGAACGTTGATGGCGGTTTCTATGGGAGCTGCCATCTTTACACTCGTCGGTAAGCTTGCGGCAGAACAAGCTCTTGAACTTGGTACCAACGCTCGTAATATCGTCGATGCCACTCGTGTCGTGCAGGGAATCGCTGCCGGGGTTGGTTTTTTGGGAGCTGGAGCGATCTTAAAACTGAGTGACCAACTGGAGGTTAAAGGCCTGACAACGGCTAGCGCGATCTGGCTTTCTGCGGCACTGGGAACCGCAGCTGGACTGGCACTGTGGGAACTAGCCCTGGCAGCAACGGTTGTCTCGCTTGTGGTGCTGGCTCTCCTGCGGCCCCTGGAGAAATGGTTGGCTCAGTATTCCAAGGCTGACGAAGATCAGCCGGAGAATGTCTAGCGCTGGTTTTCCAGGATCAGTTTTGACAGGGATTCACCAAGGTTTTGAGGCTGGTGACTGCGACAGTTTGAAAGAATAACCAGCACGATCTCTTTTTCGGGATAGATTCGCAAGTAAGATCGGGCTCCCAGTTGCGAGCCACTGTGGGCAACATACTGATGATTGTTACTGCTATCGACTCGCCAGCCCAAACCGTAACGGGTCGCCTTGCCATTGTTCAACTTGCGAATGGTCCACAACTGTTTAGTACTGGATTTGCGGAGCAGGGAACCATCCAGTAGTTTCACACCAAAACGGCAAAGATCGGGTGCCGTCGATTCCAGGCCACCACCTGGACATTTCCAACTAATGTTATCTGGCTGCGCTGGCACGTTCTTGATGTTCAGTTCGGATCCCGTGTTTTTATAGAGCGTGGCTCGCTGTGGATCAGCCTGAGAGCGATCTTCGGGACGGAGAGTTGGTAACTTGTGTTTAATCGTGATTTCATCAAGGACTAGCTGTCGAAAGGACTTGTTGGCAGCACTTTCCAGGGCAGCTCCCAGTACGGTATAGGCATGCGTGCTGTAGGAGAATTGTTCTCCCGGTTGAAACTTAAGGGGATCGTTCTGAAAAAATGTCATCGCATCACGACAGTAAACAAATTTGCGAGAATCAGGATCTCCCGGCTTGTAGTGCCGAATGCCCGACTGATGGGAGAGCAGGTGTGTTAGCTTGATCGTGCGTCCTGCCCGAGGATATTTCGGGATGTAATGGTGGAGATTTTGGTTCAGGTCCAGTGCCCCGCGCTCGACCAGTATCATGGCGAGTACGGAAGTAACGGACTTGCTAATGGAAGCCAGCCGATAACGCGTTTGGGGTGTCGCAGCAAGCTGCCGCTCCTGGTCCCGATATCCAAACCCCTGGCTGTAAACCAGTTTTCCCTGCTGGGAAATCGCCACGGAAATGCCTGGAATACTAAATTTACTTCGATGGGTTTGGATTAACTGATCCGCAGGCTCTGTTAGCTGCCACTTCGGAACCGGTTTAGGACCCTCAGCATGAGCCATGACCAGTTGGCTTAAAGTGATGCCCAGTAGGATCAAAAGTAATAAGCAACGCTGGACAGTCTTTTGAAGTAACATCGGGATCGGTTTTGGCATGGTTGATGTCCGAGAATCAGGGGTAACAAGGATAGCTAAATTTAGTAAGCAGTCATTTTAATCGGGTCGGTTGCTTTTCGTCGTTTCCAGCAGTTGATTAAGTCGACTTTGGGCTGGCAAATAATCCGGTCTAATCTGCAAGGCTTGCTGATAATAACCAGTTGCACGGACGGGGTCTTTTTTCTCTAGCAACTGCCCCAAACAAAAGAAGGCTTCTGCGTCCCGGGGATTAAGCTGAATGACTCGTTCGTAATGTGTTCGCGATTTTACTGGATCACGGTCTTCCAGTAAGGTGGCGAGATTAAAATGTGCATCAGATCCAGTTGGATCAAGGGCGATTGTCTTCTGGTACTCGGCAATGGCAGCTGGGATTTCGCCCAGGCTTGCCAGTGTGGTTGCATAGTGATAATGCACGACTGGATTGTCTGCATCATGTTGCAGCGAGTTTCGATAGTAGGGGAGTGATTCTCGAAACTGCTTCAAACGGGTACAGATAATAGCCACTCGCAATTGGGCGTTCCCGTCGTCGGGCCGGATTCGTAAGTACTCCAGAAAGTGCTTCTTGGCTGTCCGGTAGTCTCCTTTTTCTGCCATTAGGGCAGCCAGTAACTGGTGGGCTTCGGCGTGATCGGGCAACTGTTTCAAGGCTTGCTGATAATACTTGGCAGCCTGATCCAGGCGACCAAGGGTCTTCAAGTAGGGTGCTGCCAGCAACAGCGCCTCGGCATCATGGGGAAGCGTTTCGAGTGCTTCCAAGGCGAGTGATCCTGCTTCCAGGTGTTTCCCTGCCCAGTTGAGGACTTTGGCCAGGTTTCGTAAAGCAGCAGCTTGGGATGCCTGATCAACACGACCATAAACCTGGCGATCGATGTCAGCGAGATCTCGATCCTGCCAGCCCTGGCCTGGTTGTATGAAGCCGTGCTGAATCATCGCTTTCACGAGATGGATAGCCAGTTGCCGATGGATCTCGGGACGCAGGTGAACATGGTCCAGGAAATACTCTTGGCCTGGCAGCCGGTGCTGGTGTTCGTGCAAGCATTGTTCGGCCAGTAACTGGTGGAAATCAACGAAGGGAACATTCAGACGGGATGTGATACGTCGAATAGAATCGTGAATGGCCGCTGGTGCTCGCAGGGGGCAAACATCTTCCTCCTGCGCCCGCTTACTGGACAGCAGCGCTTCATTGACCTGTTGCTTTTCAAGCAGTAGCCGACCCACTTGGTAATGCAGTTCTGCATAACGATCATCGATTGACATCGCTTGAGCGTATTGTGTCATGGCCGGCTCGAGTTTTCCTTGTTCATGCAATGACCGGGCCTGTTTCAGCAATGACGCAAACTGCTGTTTTTGGTCATTACTTAGACCTTCCCGATGCTGGCTTTTGAAAGGGGAGCAGTCTTTTAAGTTACTGGCTGGTGAAACGATCAGGACCTTGGCGCCACAGGAACGTGCTAACTGAACCATGCGGCTCAGGTTGAATTCAAAATGTTTAATGACCTGGTCACGCGCTACGTCATCTCGCTGGTAAGAAGAAGGTCCCACGGTATGGTTCAGAATTTCATCAACCTCGCCGGGCATTTGATATCGCTCGGGTTGATCCATGGAGGGTTTAGCGACCAGCCTGCGAAGAAGTGCGAAAGTACGAAACCGTCCAGCGGTTGTTGCAGCTTCGATCAACCGTGGGGACATCTTGGCCAGTTCCGGGTAGCTTCGTTCTTCCAGGAACTCGTTGTGACCGGTATAGATTACGAATAGATCCGGCTGGTACCGAATCAACTCATGCATGAGCGACACGATTCGGTAGCTGGCATAGCTGACGCCACCCGTGTTGATGACTTCCCAGGAATGCTCAGGATCGGCAACGGGCAAGAATTCTCGTAGCCAGCCGGGAAAGGAAGTGACATCGTTAAATGGACGACCATAAGTGGTGCTGCCTCCGAGGCAGAAGATTCGAAACGTGTTTCTTGGCTTACTGCGTTGAAACTGCTGAAGGTTAAAGTGGGATCGCTTGTTGGCAGCGGTAATCATCATTCCTGCTGTTCCAGTATCGCTGACGTACAGCGGTACCGACCCAGAGAAACCAACGAAAGGGTCTTCTGTCTGCAAGACGGGATCAATGCCCCAGGCCATCAGCGCCAGTTCTAGCAGAGTGAAGAAGATCAGGACGCTGACCAGCGAAAACGCGACCTTTTTTCGCAGCGAGATCTTAGGGAGAGATTTCATGGTCGGTTTGACTCAAGCAGTTGCTGCGGAAAAGCGATCAGTTGCTACCGATGCAGATGAGCAATCCACTTTCTGTGGTCAGGTAGAGATGCTGGCCGGCAATAGCCAGGCAGTCATGAATTAACTCGTGAGGGATCTCCAGTTCATGGATCAGCTTGCCGGTTGTAACGGAATAACAGCGAAGCACATTGGGGCCACTGCGATCCGCAGTAAAACGTCCAGCAACGTACAACCGCTGAGGCGTTGAAACGATCCCTTTTACACGAGATTCAGTCGACAATTTGTGAGACCAGTCCGATAGTTCGCTCCCCTTCACGGCACTAGAAAACAGTTCGGCGTCTTCGGAGAGAGTGCCGTTACCGCCACTGACCTTGGCGTACCTGAATCCAAAGGTTGCCTGTTCATTAAACGAGAGTAATTGACCGGATGGCCGGTCATCGACAGACCAGAGTTGCAAGTTCTTGCGGGTCGCAATCGGCCGCTGGTACCAGGTGTCATCAAGTAGTCCCAGGGATCCGCTGCGGAGACGTTTGACCTTTGCTTTCTGCTGCTTGCCGGTAAGGATATCGAATTCCAGGCCTGCCATCTGCACCGTGTCGCCCTCTCCATTGAGAACATCGGGTAGATTCTCAAAGTCTTCGGGTTGCACGGACCAGAGTTTTTTACCAGTGAGCAAGTCAAGGCGATGGAGCAGGAGGCCACCGTCGGCCGCAGCATGTCTGCCCGTCAGGCAAAATACGTTCCCGTTGTGGACCAGGATTCCTCCGTGAACAGGCCAGATGGACTCGAGCTGTCCGTAAGCCAAAATTCGTTTATCCAGAGGAGCAACGCGATTCTTCCAAGCCAGTTGTCCATCAGCACTACGCAGGCAGTAGACCCAGCCATCACGACTACCGAACAAACAGTACTGCTTTTCAATTGTCGGTGGGCAATCGATTCTGCCCCGGGCAGTAAACTGCCATTGCACTTTACCTGTTTGCCGATCACAAGCAATGATTTGCTGCTGATCAACGACGCCCAGGAAAACCGACGGGCCGGCAATTACCGGACTCGTTAATAGGCCACCGCTGTTGTGGCTCCATTCGTCAGTTAAAGAACCAGCCTCTTCCTGTTCGGGAGTTACAGCGGATATTGGTTCGTTACTAATCGTTTGGGTCCAGAGTACTTTTAGCTGGCCGGGCCCCTGGGCAGTGGTACTGCCACTACGGGTTGTATCGTGCCGGTAAGTTGGCCAATCGGTTACTTGGGCTGGGAATGGAATTGGTTTTCCGTAGGCTGGCCCCTTTTCCAATTGAGAATCGCTGCTTTTCGTGGCCAGGTGATTAATGCTATTAAAGCCGATGAACCCGCGCAACATTGAATAACATCCACAAGCCTGGGGGAAGGTATAGAGCAATCCGTTTGCGGGTAACATACTGGCAGTAGCACAGGAATTTCGGCCAGCATTGAAATGCGAGTACTGGCCCGTTTCAAGGTCAGCGAAATCCATCGAACCACCCATGAAAAATCGTTCGGTGGCGACGTCGTAACTGCAACGATGCTTGATGCTGAATTCTTTTGGTTGGACAATCCGCTTCTCAACCTTGCCCGTCTGCGGATCAAGACCTTCCCAGGCATATTGCTTGGTTTCCTGGGTGTTTGCTGTGTGTATCCAAACCAGGTCATGCATTGCCATGATCTTGGCATAGCTGCCGCCATGACCAATCAGTTGATAAGTGTAGCTCCAGAGGTGTTCCCCAGTCTTGGCGGAAATACCATCGTTTCCTTCCTTATTGGCTGAAACCAGTACACCTGACTCGTAGAGAATCAGGTCAGGCGATGATTTTGCCCACGAGGAAGTCGGTTGGCTCCATTTTTCACGGCCCGTTTCCAGGTCGAAACAAACGAAGAAAGAACCTTTCCCACGACGACTCTGATCAACATGGGCAAAGATGCTGTCATCAGCAATGATAAACTGGTTCTTGTTTTTTAGGCTGATTTTCTGTTCCCACTCGATGGCTCCAGTCTTCTTATTCAGGCAACTCAAGCCATCAGCACTGCCAACAAACAGGAACTTCTGGTGAACCATGAGTCCCTGTACTTTGATCGCGCGAGCTGGTTGAAAACTTGTAACCGGTTTTCCGCTATCCGCATCGAGTGCTGCCAGAGTTCCCCGCTGGTCAGCGGTAAAAAATATGTCGCCATCAGCCACGAGGTATGTTGAGGGTGCTTTGCGTTTCCACAGAGGTAAGCCATTAAAAGCGTCTCGTACGATCAGGGAGTCTTGTTTGGTAGCCTTCCCCGAGTTGTTCACTTCGTCCTGGAAGATGTAGATGAGCCGTTTTTCCGAAACTACGACGGTTGGTACCGCCTGTTTGCGATGACCGGTTGGCCATTGCGGACCAGCCATCCACTGGACGCCGCTGGGAACTTGAATCACTTGATCCCGGGAAACGGGATTGCCGTTGGGACCGTGTCGGAAATGAGTCCAGGTGTCGATGTTCTTCGGACGAGGCTTTTCCAGTCGGGCCCAAATTCCGTTACGTTCGACGATCCGAACGTCTGCCAGTTTAGCCTCTTCCAGGATCTCCTTCATCTCCTTAACGGAAAGAGGTGCTTGCCCGCCGGTCGCAGATTCCCCGATCCAGGCGACTCCCTGAGGTGCCAGGACACGCAATACTTCTGTGAGTGTTAAACCCTGCTTGAGCATGTCACGGAGTTGATCGATGACGACCAGATTGACCAGGTTGTCGGAGTGCGGCAACTTGCTGACAGCGGCTTTTTCCACCGAGACCATCCCATAAAGATTCTTACTGCGAATGTGAGTTCGCGCTCTCTTGAGAACCGCTGTATCAGCGGTGAAACCGTTGACGAGATTTCGACCTCCTGCGGAGAGGGCAGTGGTCAGTGTGCCATCGCGTATACCAAGATGGATACAAAGGGCAGATCGTTGTGGAACATCTTGCAGTATCCAGGCAGCCAATTTTTTTTCGGTTTGACCTGACGCCGGGCAAGTTGCAATAACGGTGGTTGCCAGGGCAGCTATGACTACGGTTGCTTGTCGTATGAATTGCATGAAGGAATGATCTGCTGAGAAGGTTTTATACGGAAGATGATTGTCCTGGTGACAAAGTAATTCTGCTGGACCTTAACTGTGGCCACAGACTACATTAGCCTAATGGACGGCAAGATTAAAATCCAGCGATCTTGCTCAATAGTCTAAGAAAGAAACGCTGCCAAAACTGAAACCAGCAGGTGACTGATTGTGGGAATCATGCTGTTTGTTTACGGAACGCTTAAGCGAGGTTGCAGTCGTGCCGGGTGTTTAGAAGGACAAGTTTTTTTGGGCAGCGCCGAGACAGTTCCTGGCTACAGGCTTTACGACAATGGTTCCTACCCGGCAATGACTCTTAGCGAGTGCTGTTCGTTGGTGACAGGGTAATTATGGTATGTTTATTAATGTTGCCTGTCTTAACTCGATCAATTTGATGGTGTCCCGACTCTCTACCAACGGGCAGTAGTCAAGCTCGCTACGCACCCTGGTGAACGGGCAGAGAGCTATCTTTACTGCCAGTCACTCGATGGCTGGCGCGACATCGGATCGTGTTGGCCCCCGGAATCCTTGGGGGATGCTCTGTAGCGGATTCGAATGTGCGTTATACTCGAAGGTCAGATGGACCTGGCATTTCACACCCAAATAAGAGAGCAACTTTATGACGACCGATCTGGATCAACAACTGGATCAGGAGACCTTACTGGGGTTTTATCGCACGATGTTCCTGATTCGGCGATGTGAAGAACAGTTGGCTCGCAATCACCAGCAGGGCCTGGTGCATGGGGCCTGTCATACTTATGTCGGCGAGGAGGCGATTGCTACCGGCGTTTGCGCTAACCTGTCAAACGCCGATGTCGTCTTCAGTACGCATCGCGGACATGGCCATGCACTGGCCAAGGGTGTACCACCGGAGCAGTTGATCGCGGAGCTCTTTGGACGCGAAACCGGTTGCTCCCAGGGACGTGGTGGCAGCATGCATCTGTTTTCACCCGAAGTTGGCCTGATGGGAACCAGTGGTATCGTGGGACCCTGTATCCTGCAGTCGACCGGTGCGGGTTACAGTTTCAAGATTCTCAAGACAGACCAGGTAGCGGTAGCATTTTTTGGCGATGGGGCAGCCAACAACGGAGCCTTTCATGAAGGCTTGAACATGGCCAGCATTTGGAAGTTACCGGTGTTGTTTGTTTGCGAGAATAACCAGTTTGCCACCGAAGTCCCTTTTAGTTACTCCAATGGAACCGGTCGTGTGGGTAACCGAGGTGAAGGACACGGATTGCCAGGCCTGGAAATCGATGGCAACGATGTGCTGGAGGTTTATAACGCGGCTCGAGAGGCGGTCGAGCGTGCTCGCAAGGGGGAGGGACCTACGTTAATCGAATGCCGTACCTATCGAACTCGCCCGCATGCAGAGGGGATGGGCGATTTCAGTTACCGGACCAGGGAAGAGGTTGAGCAGTGGAAGGAAAAATGTCCGCTGCTGAGATTAAAGACGACCTTGTTGGAAAATGAAGTCGTGGGAGCGGACACACTAGCATCCCTGGAAGCCGAGATCGAAGCACAAATTACCAAGGCTAGTGAATTTGCTGAGTCCAGTCCCTGGCCAGATTCGCAAACGGTTGCCAGCCACGTTTACTTCGAGGGTAGCCTGGACCCGGCACCGACGGCGACGACCACGCTCAATCAGCTGGCTGCTGCCGGGCCCTGTCGCGAGTTAACTTACATGGAAGCTACGCATGAAGCGTTGGCTGAAGAAATGGCGGTCAATGACCGTATTTTTGTGATGGGTGAGGGAATTGGGGAGCGGGGAGGTAACTTTAATACGACAACCGGGTTGTATGCACTTTACGGTCCTGAGCGACTCTGTGACACGCCGATTTGCGAACGCGGATTTGTTGGCCTGGCAGGCGGAGCGGCGATGACTGGCACTCGCCCGGTGATTGATTTCATGTTCACGGATTTCATCCTGGATGCCACGGGTGAAGTGATTAATCAAATCGCCAAGATGCAATACATGAGTGGTGGGCGTTTGAAGATGCCCCTGCTGCTGAGAGGCTGTGTGGGCATTGGCCATTCTGCCGCAACCCATCACAGCGGCAATTATTATGGCATGTATAGCCAGATTCCGGGTGTTCGTGTGGTTCTTCCTTCCACACCTTTCGATGCCAAGGGTTTGCTGAAACACGCCTTGCGGTGCAACGATCCTGTGTTGTTCCTGGAGCATCGCGAGTTGCTGTCGATGAAGGGTCCAGTGCCGGAAACAGAATACGAAATTGAATTTGGCAAAGCTGCCGTGGCGAGGCCGGGAACTGATCTGACTGTCGTGGCCTTTGCATTGATGGTGCATCGTTGCCTGGCCGTTGCTGAGCAACTGGAGTCAGAAGGGATCTCGGTGGAAGTAGTTGCTCACCGCACTGTTTCGCCGCTGGACGTGGATACCATTTTGAATTCAGATGAGAAGCCCGGTCGTTTGCAGGTCGTGGATGAAGCACCAGCTCCCTGCGTGCTGGGAGGTGATGTTGTTTCGGCAGTAGCGGACCAGGGATTCGATAACTTGGATGCGCCGATTCGTCGACTCAATGGCCTGTTTGCTCCCACTCCCTATAGTCCTCCGCTGGAAGCAGAAGTGGTCCCCCAGGAAACAGACATTGCACAAGCCATTCGGGACTTGATCGCCCAGTAAGGACTTCACAGGATGGCAATTAAAATTGTAGTGCCTCGCTTGGGCTGGTCGATGGAGGAAGGTGTGTTTGGGCAGTGGCTACACCAGCCAGGTGCAGTCATTAAACCAGGCGACCTGCTTTATGTCCTGGAGGGGGAAAAGGCAGCCCAGGATATCGAGTCATTTGACGGTGGCATCTTGCATGTTCCTGATCAGGCACCACAGCCAGGAGAAGTAGTCAAGGTAGGACAGCTACTGGGTTAC
>CAZXJC010000754.1:0-9734 GCA_964640885.1 uncultured Pirellulaceae bacterium
CGGAAGCGGAGCAAGTCCCTGAAGTTGCTCACGCCATCCCTTGATTTTCTCGGGCGACAGCTTGCCGTAATGAGCCGCCATCACATCAGCCTGGCAAGCCAGTGAATCAATCGCAATACCGACCAACGAATCAACCAAAAACGGACCCTGGCCTATCAACCGTCCCAGGCGATGACAAGTGACAGAATCGGCAATCGCTTCATCGATCTTCCCCTGGCTAACATTCATCGTGATGCGAATTGATAAAGCTCGCGCCAGTTCCCGGTATTGCGTCAGACCAGGTAACAACACACTAACCATCGGAAACTCTTTCTCCGGGGAGATTAACGGAGAGTAATATCGAGTGCGCTGCACCGCCTGCTGCAGCAGCTTCAGCGGCTGCTGATTTACCAGCAGCCACTCGGCCAGCAGTGGAAATTCACGCTCAGTCCAGGACCTGTCTTGTGCCTCATCAAATTGTTCCCAAACCTTATCCCGAGCCGCAAATACTCTTCGCCGTATCAGGGGATCAAGTTTCACAAACTCCTTCTCACTGACATTTTTCCCTACCACAGCACGCTGAACCAGTTGATCGAGTGTGACAAAGTAGTTGCCTTGAATCGGCAAGGGAGCGATTCCCAGTCGCTCAAAATACTCAGCCCGTAATTCAGGCGAGATCTCAGCAGGACCAAGAATCTGGTAAAGCAAAACTGCCGCGTTGTTCTCTACCGTAACGCCACGCCTTGCGATGCCATCCAGAGCGGCCACGTAATCGACCGTACCATCTTTTCGCAACGGGCCGTTAACGAATGTGGTCTGCTTTGAAAGCGTAAAAAGCGGCTTCTGTTCCTGAGCCTGCTTCTCGTCGGCCAACAAATTGGCCGTTTCAAAAGCCGTCAGCGAGAGGACACCAACCACGAGATAGATAGCGAGAATTCTTACTGCGGACATAGGAGTTCCCTATCGAGAAGAAACCAACTTACCCGAGGCCACGACGCCTCCCGTTACACGCATTAAGGCGCATTGTAGCATTATCAGGCTAGATGGTCACGTATTGCCGGTGACTGGCAGAGAAGCTCAGGTACTTTTCAACTTTGTGAGCGGACCTTGATTTTTTGTGGCTGCGGCGGCACTTTCTGCAGCTTACCCTGGGGTCTTGGCTGCAGTTGGATCTTACGGGGTTGCCCTCCAGCAGCCGGCAAGATGCCCGCTCCACGGCGAATCACTTGGTTTCGCAGCTCGAATTTCTTACCTGTTAGTTCCTGAAATTGCGCCCGCTGTGCTTTGCTAAGAACCTGCTCGGATTTCGTTTCCTGATCCTTGCTAATCTCCTTCAGCTTTTCGGCATACTTAGCCCGATCGATACTCCCCGCTCGGCGATCCTGGAACAGCTGTCTTCTTTCCTCAACAGCAGCCTGTTCTACTTCTTTGAACTGTTGTTGCTGCTGATCATTGATTTTCAGTTTCTTAATGACAGCCGGATCTTGCCAGACCCGTTGACCTTGCATTTGCAAGGCAATTTGGTCCAGCCGGGTTTGCTGCTCGGGCTTCAACAACTGGCGTAGCTGCTGGCGGGTATCCTTGGCAGCCACTTCCATTTGCTTTCTCCAGTCAGCAATCTTCTTAGTCCGCTCTGCTCCTTGTAGACCGCGAATGGCCTGAAACTGTTCCGTTCGTTTCGCATTCTGCTGCTTGTAGATATCTCTGATTTTATCTTGTTGTACGAGAGCCAGCTTTAATTCTTCTTGTACTTGAGAGTTTCTCAGCAGCGACGTCGCTTCTCGCGTGGTACGCAGGTTGGGTATCGCCAACAATGCCTGGGGACGCACCAGGATGCGGGCCGGTGGCTTTGCGGGTGCGGGTTTCTTGGCATCCGGAGGAGGAACATCTGACTTCCCATCATCGGCTGTAAAGCCAGGTTGGACTGTCAGTGTCAGCAGCATCGCCGTCAGAGGTTGAAACCATCGTCTCATCAGCAATCTCCCCAAAACCAGGACGTAACAGGATCCGAGAGTCAGCCTAGCGGCTGGCAGGCAACAAAGCAAACCTGTACTTCCCTGGCAACATCCGAGGAGAACGACAAGCACCCGGATTTATCGTAAGCCGGCTAATTCTTGCAGTTGGTTCCAGTTTTCCAGCCGATCCTGCTGCCCTGCCAGCAAGGTGTAGGAGGGATTTCCATCCTTATCAAAGTGCTTGCCAAAACGGCCTTCACTGCGACAGAAATCAATGAAATCCTCAACTTCGCCTGTTTTCGGATTGGTGTACCAGTCGTTTTTCACTGCTGGATTTCCCTGCAGCGAAAGTCGTTCTCGAATGGTGTTCCCTTCACGGGGATCGTAAACCAACAGTGGGAAAGCACGCGTATCGACAGCACGCCGAGCCTGGTCAGCCGCCATGTTATCGGCCACACCATGCTCTGGCTGGCAAGTCGTGTAGCAGTTAATAATGGCGGGCCCGTCAAATTCTAAGGCACCCAATACCGACTTATAGAAATGGTTCGTATGAGCACAGGTCGTTTGGGCGACAAACGTGCGAGGATGCATCATCGCGATCTGGGCGATTTCCTTGCGTCGTTCCTGCTTGCCACCGAGTGCCTTCCCATGGAAGCTCATCTTGGTGTTCTGCCCCGTATAGGTGCTGGTCGAAGCCTGTCCACCGGTGTTGGAGTAAACCTGGGTGTCTAACACAAACACTTTGACATTCATTCCCGAAGCCAACAAACGCGATAGCGACTGGAATCCGATATCGAACATAGCGCCATCACCACCGATGCACCATAACGGTTTGCCTTCCCATCCCAACTGATCCCAGCGAGACCGTACGCCCATGGCATCGGCCGGAGCGTTTTCGAACAGGGAATTTGTCCAGGGCACGAGATAAGGGTTGTACGGATAGGTCGAAGTATAAACCGTGTTGCAACCGGTAGCTGCGACGATGCCCCACTGGTCACCGTATTTCAATCCCGTCGCGGCACACATCATGCGAAGGGCCGTTCCTTCACCGCAGCCAGCACAAGAACCCGCTCCACCCATATAGAGGAGGGTATCTTCTTTGAGCATCATGTCGATCAACAAGTTGTCACTAACGTAAGACTCGTCGGTAGGCCCAAATTCTTTAAACCAGCGATGACTTTTACGAATATCGTCCATTACCGGTTCTGTTTTTGGAATCATTTTCAGTGCCAGGTCATCACAGACCGTGACACATTCGGCACATCCTTTGCACTTGCTGGGGTCGATCAAAATGGCAAACCGGCCGCCATCTTTCCCCTTCTTGATCGGCCCATCATAGTACTTCCGTGGCTTCGACCACTGGTTATCGAACATCTCCCGATCGGATTCATTCTCGATGTCCGCTAATTTTGTCTCCAAATCTGGCTCTGCCAGGACTTTCCCCAGGATCGCCGTATCTGGGCATTGTGTAACGCAGTCCATGCAACCGGTGCAGTTATCGGAAATGAACTCAGGTATCTCGGGTGCCACATAGCTAAAATCTCGCAAAGTTGCCGTGCCGGCTGGGATCAGTGACCTGGCGACTGCCAGGTCGGCTGGCAGTTCCTTTTCACCATTTCCTTCTTCGTATCCACGCACCACGCGTTCGTTGAAGTCGACGACATCGAGAATAGGCAAATCGACTGTCTTGTAGTCGGCGTCGATAAGACTGCCGTATGAATTATTGTTGAACGGATCCTTTTCATTGGATTCATTCATTGAAGGTTTTTCAGCCGTTGACATTTAATTTCTTTCTTTTTCGATTGTTAAACTCAGTCCGTTAGATCAATTGATTTCACCTAAACCAGGAACAGAACGATTAAGCGTTAATCAGTTCCTGGGGAATTTCCTGCATTTCGCTATAACCACGCTTCACACAGGTAAGGTTATCCTGCACCACCTGTTCACCTCGTTTGCCAAAATACTTGCGAAGCGCTTTTTCGACTCCCTCGTAAACCTGGTCATCCGGCATTTGGCTCTCCGTGGCATAAGGAGTCAGTTTGAGGAATCCTCCCAGTAACACGATTCCCTGCATACGCATTTCCAAGTCGGCGACGGAAGCCACTTCACGGGCAATTTGCACCATGTCAATAAAGTAGACTCGCAACTTCTTTTCTTGAATCAACTCCTGGTGAGCAGCAGGAATACGCTCCCAAACATCCTTTGGTTCGGTATACGGGCTCTGCATAAAAATTGCTCCGCCCTCAACCATCCCTTTCAGCGGATTACCGCTAAGTAATGCCGTCGTATCATTAAGCACGACCAAATTAACGTGTTCTAGCTCCGCGTGCGAATAGATGTGAGTATCTGCTACGGTGAGGTAGTAAGTGGTCGGCAGTCCTTTCTTCTCTGAACCATACTTGGGATAGGCCTGCACGTCTTTTCCAAAGACGTTACCACCAATGGTAGCAATCACCTTATTGGTCGTTACCGAACCAAACCCGCCGACCGAGTGACCTCGCATAGAAAAAGCACCCGATGGTCGCAAATCAGGGTCTTCCTCAATGGTCAAGGCAGAAGCATGTTTAATTCCCACACTGAAGAAATCCTGACCATCGGTCATCATGTTCTTATAGATGGAGATAATGTCGCCGGGCCGCACGTCACGGCTACCCAACCCTGCTACACCGGAATACATCTTGGGAATCGCGTCAATTTTCTCCAGGCCATTTTGGCCATTCAAGGCATCACAAAAAGCTGCTTTGACTTCTCGCGTCAAGGGATTACCCGTGAGTGACAACGGATCGTCCATCCGCTCAATCACGGTAAACGCTTTACAGTTCTTCAGGGTTTCAACAATCTGGCGAGTCGGAAACGGTCGGAAACAATAGATGTTCAAACAACCAGCTTTAATCCCCTTTTCATCTCGCAAATAATCGACCGTTGTCTGGGCCGTTTCCATGTAGGAACCGATCCCTACCAGGATGTACTCGGCATCCTCACACCGATAAGCGTCGACAAAGTCATACTTACGACCCGTCTTCTTGTAAAATTCTTCAAAGGCGTCTGCCAGTGCCGGTTCAACCTGGTCGTAGTACCAGCGTTGAGCCATTTTCCCCTTCATATAGGAGTCCTGGTTCTGAACCACCCCTGACATCAGTGGATTATCAGGATCCATCAGATTATGGAGCTTATCTTCGGGCTTACCCACGAATTCTTTCATGAATTCCGCTTCTAGCAACCGGACGGTCTCCACCGTGTGCGTCGTCAAAAACCCGTCCTGGACGTTGAGAAATGGCGTGCTCGAAGCTTCTGCAGCTCGCCGAGAAATCAAGCAAAGATCGCCTGCTTCCTGAGCGTTGCGTGCAAACAGGATCCCCCAACCGCAATCGGCAACTCCCATCACATCATCATGGCCTGCATGGACGTTCAATCCCTGGCTGGTGAGAGCCCGAGAACCAATATTAAAAACAACTGGCAATCGCTTACCAGAAATCGTGTAAAGGACTTCTTTCATCAGAATCAAACCTTGACCCGATGTGAAGTTCGTAACACGACCACCCGAGGCTGCAAATCCTTCACAAAAAGTGGCCGAGGAATGTTCGCTCTCTGGTTCAACAAAAACTAAGTCGTCGCCCCATACATTCGGCCTGCCATTCATCACCGCCTGGTTAAAGCCACCACCCATCGTCGTAGAACTGGTAATCGGATATGCTCCTGAACCTTGACAGATGTGCGTTTCCACGTGCACTACCGCAGCAGCACCATCACAGGTCGTGGGATCGCCCGGATATTCATACTTCGGTTCCGGTTTCGATTCGGTCGTGTCTCGATCAACAATATTGGTTGCCATTCTTCGTCCTTACCACTAATCTCAATAAACAGAAGTACTTCTAAAAGAATCTTGGCGACTGCTCCAAATCATGTTAGTTACGGGGACAACCCGCTCAACAAGAAGAGACCTCTCGCCCAGTCGCTTTTTCTGTATTTCCTGAAAAACTGACTCGCTGAGCAACATCTGTAACTCAACGGTCATCGTGAACAAGCAATCGACCAGCAATTGACTTGATGCTAGACAATCTGATCAAATCTCGGCGGGCTGGCCCACTATGAAGGTAAAATGGAATTCGGCCGTGTCATATAAGAAATATTATACATGGGAATGACCTGAAACCCCAGAGCACTTTCACAAGTTCTTATTACATCATTGTTTAGCGAAAGATAGCCCGTATCAAGCTTGTCCTTCTGGAAGACCCTCGGCATAATGAAACCAAGTGTTATAACCTGCAACCCTCGGAACGCCTTGAAAACCGATTTTAAGCCATGAAGACCATCGATCTACTCTTTGAAGAATCAGGCCTGAGCCTGCAAGAGTTAGCTCAAGGAGCGCAGCTAGCAGAAAGCCGCCTGCTTGATATCCTCAAAGGCCGCTGGACCCCTAGCCCCAAGGATCGAGAAAAAATCGCCGCAGCCCTGGGCCTTGCTGCGGATGCTATCAGTTGGGGACATTCCATGGCACCACGAAACGTACGCTATCATCAATTTGGCCTTAAAGAGGACTTTTAGATCGATGACCAAAAGCGTGGCAGAACTCTGCCAGGAAAACAAAATCAACTTCAAGCAGCTGGTGGAAGGCTGTGGACTCGGTGATGATCGGGTGACGGCTATTCTCTTGCAACGCTGGACACCCAGTCCCCAGGAGAGAGACAAAATTGCGACCGCCCTGGGAACGACGAAGGAAGAAATCACCTGGGGACACGCCACTCCCATTCAGCACATTTACGGGTACGGTCCCAACTAACTGATTTCAACAGGCCAACCAGTACAAGGACGGACAACCGATGGTAAGGATCCCCAGCCGGATCTTCGTCATAATGCTGCTCGCGAACATGGCAGCGGAAGCGGTTGTACTCGGACAAAGGCCTCACCCACCTTTGCCACTGGATCGCCTGCCAGCGGTGTTCGACCTGAGCTACATTCCCTTGGGCTTAAGTTCCAAACGCAACATCCCCCTGGACAATCCTCTGACCCCAGAAAAAGTCGCTCTGGGCCGACAGCTCTTCTTTGATCCAATCTTGTCTGCGAATCGCCAGGTTTCCTGTGCCAGTTGCCATCTTCCGGAATTCCATTTCGCAAGTCCTGATCCACTGGCTATCGGTATTGGCGGCCAACTGGGTCAACGCCACGCCCCAACACTCATTAATCGTACTTACGGCACCTCGTTTTTTTGGGACGGTCGCGCCAAGACCCTGGAAGACCAGGCTCTCCAGCCAATTGAAAATTCGCTGGAATTAGGATTCAAGGTCGACGGCGTGCTACAACGATTGCGCCAAGACCGGCAATATGACAAACTTTTCCAAGCGGCTTTTGCAGATGGTACAACACGAACCAACCTGGCAAGAGCATTGGCCAGTTTTCAACGGGTACTGCTCTCCGGTGACAGTCCGGTCGATCGCTTCCTGGCCGGTGACTTTAACGCCTTAACCGATTCTCAGCGACAAGGCATGTGGCTGTTCGATAGTCGTGCCGGTTGCTGGAAATGTCACAGCGGCCCTAACTTCACCGATGAACAATTTCACAATACCGGAGTTTCCTGGCGAAAATCTCCGCCTGACCGGGGACTCTTTAATACCACGAAACGCGAATCGGACCAGGGAAAATTTAAGACGCCGTCACTTCGCAACATCAGTCAAACGCGACCTTACATGCACGATGGCAGTATTAGTTCGCTATGGCCGGTGATCGAATTTTACAACCAGGGTGGCATCGACAATCCCCACCTGGACACCGCCATAAAACCGCTTCAACTTACCACCGACGAGATCGTCCACTTGATTGAGTTCCTGAAAGCCTTGAACGGCAACTCGAACTATCAGCAAATGCCTGCTACAACCAGCAGCCAAACGACCAGCAACCCTTAAACGGCAGCCGAGTCCCTCTGCTACCTCCTAAAGGCAAAAAAGAACGCGTGACAAGTTTGCTTGTCACGCGTTCTTATTCTTACCGGTCAGCTAACGCTAAATTAGCCACCGTTTTCAATTTCTGCCAATAGCGTATCGACGGCTTTATCCATCGCTGTTCCTCGAACGCCCTTGTAACGAATCACACCCTTAGCATCAAGCACGTAAATCGTGGGCCAGGCACTCACGTTGTACTGACTGGCAATGGGACCACGGGAGATACCACCATCCCACCAGCTGCGCCAAGTGATCTCTTCTTTGGCCATCACGTCTTTGAGTGCTTCGCGATCCTTATCGCTGTTGACTCCTAAAAGTGCAAATGGTTTTCCTGCCAAACGTTTAACGAGCGACCGCTCGTGTGGGTACATTGCCCGGCAAGGCGGTCACCAATTGCCCCAGAAATCGATCACCACAACTTTACCGCGGTAATCGGTCAACTTAAACTTCGTCCCGGCGATATCTTCACCGGCTATTTCCGGGGCTGTCTTGCCAATACCAAGTTTTTCAATTTCATACAATTCTCGCTTGGCAGCTTCACCAAGCGACCCACGATAATGCTTGAGATCTGCAAAGTCCTTGACCACTCGCTCCGCAAACCTCTTAACGTCTGCTTCCTTGGCAGGGTTGGCACGGGCTGCATATTTGGACTGCATCATTAAGCCGAAACAAGCCTGTCCCTTGGCCTCTCGAAGCGGACTCTTCTCCAGTACCTCGGTCAACAACTTGTGGGACTGCGGAGACATATTGCGCATCAACCGCTGGCAGACCGACACCATGGCCGGGTCTTCGATGTAACCCTTGATCAACAGATCGATTGCCTCATCCGCGGCTTTACCGGTCCGCACATTGGAAACAACCCAGGACAGCGCCTGTACAGCAATCGGATCGTCTGCATTTTCCTTTGCTAGTGACAGGAACTTGCCAGCCAGCTTCTGAGGCTGCGGGTAAAGTTCCTGGCGAACCTTAACTCGATCTGCAGCTGTCTTCGCCTCGCGATATGCCTTTGAATAGGCCAGCCGCTGTTGGCCAAACTCGGTGAGTAAAGCTCGATACTGCTTGCCCGCTTCAGTTACCGGGCCTGGCCTTACTTTAATCGGAAGCTTAGCCGGGACACGTTGAGCACTCAGTGTCGCTGTCATCAGTAACACAAACAGCACCCCTGTGATTGAACGCAACATAAGTTGTCTCTCCCTCATCAAGGATCAAATACACCTTCAACCGAATACCTCGATTATATCCCCTGCAAAACGCCTGACCAGACCATAAACACGGGCCGTTTCCAGCTCTTTACGACTTTAAGGCTGCGGGCTCAAATCCGACCGACCACTGCGAACCCAATGAAACTCCAGTCGTAAAACCACGGGACGCTGATAATACTTGCCAATCACCTCGATTAACTGTGGATGAAGATCTTCAACATCGGTCCGCGGCGTGGCAACTTCGACAGTCATCTCGACCGGGCTCCGCCGAGCCTGCCGACGAATGTGGACGACCTCACCCTCCGGAACAACCTTCTCTACGGTTACCTTAATCTGTTGCCGGAGACGATTCGGTACCGGCGCTGAAGGCAACGATTCGTAAATCGCCAGGAACACAGCCAATACACAGAGACTCCAGGAAAGCGGGCGGCTCCAACGCTGGACCGTCCCGTGACGATGCCTGTCACGAATTCCAACCAGCCAGAGGCTACAGGCGGTGCCCAAAATAATAGCCACGATATTGGTTAGGAAAAGCAATAATGATCCACCAGCCAGTTTCCATTCCCAACCTGCTGCCGCCAGGCCAGCAGTCGCAACGGGCGGAACCAGGGCAGCGGCGATCGCCACCCCCGGTAAAGCCGAAGACAAGTTAGGTCGGCCAA
>CAZXJC010000755.1:0-7228 GCA_964640885.1 uncultured Pirellulaceae bacterium
AGCAGGAAAAGGCTCCCCTGCACGTGCATGAATTCACCGTCAACGAAACGTTCGATACGGTTTACGCAGCCGGCCACGGAAAGCTCGTGGTCTGGTCGTTGCCGGGCTAGACGCTCCACTAGCCGTGTCGCGTTAGTCACAAAGCACCGTGGACTTCTTTACGCCAGGCCGGACCGCTTAACGAAACGCCGGAGCCGACGCTTCCCCTTCGGCGGCATTGTTTGACAGCAAGCCTTTCACGACGGCCTGTTGTGCCTTCGGGTCCCCGCTGAGCAGTTGTTGAGCAACTTTCTCACCGACCAGTTCCTTGCAAGCTATGGCCAGGTGCTCGGTCGTCAACAACTTTTGGGCATGCCAGAATCGCAATTCTGCCAGCACCGGCAGCGGATTGGGATACTTCTTGGAAACCATCGGCATGATGCGATTGTCGAGAACCACCTGGGGAGTCAGTTGTGGTAAAGCCTGAACTTTATACGCTTCCGCCGCGAGGAAAATCTGATCGATTTCTTTTTCGATCATCTCGTCAACTTCATTCCCCTTGGCAGATTTACTTTGGATTTGGATTCTAACGTTGTTCAACACGGTCTTATTTTTCTTTACGACCTTGGCCGTTTGCACGTCGTACAACTGGATTGTTGTGTTATTGGTAACCAGTTTCGTTTTCTTGTTAACCACCACTTTAACCTCGAAAATGACCACGGCATCAAGGTCACTTTCCTGGGCTTTTTGGTTCAATTGATCCAGGGTTCCAACCCCAAGCATGGTCACACCAGCCAATCCCAGCTGGTTACCACTACTGCGTCCACCTGAACCTGCAAAGCCAGCTCCCGAACCAGCTCCCGGGCCGGCAAACCCACCGGCAGCCGGATCCAAGCCTTCATCCGCCGGATCCAGGCCTTCATCCGCGGGATCCAAGCCTTCATCTGCCGGGTCGAAACCGCCGGCACCCTGACGGCCGGCCGAACTACCAGCACTCTTAGCTGTTTTTAGCAAGGTACCGTAGTACCCGCGTTCGATACGACCTCGCAGTCGTTGAATCACTTTTTCCCCGAGCGTACCGGTATATTTTTTCAGTTCAGTGTTTCCTCCCCGGGCACCCCCGCCACCTGAAAAGTCACCGCCGAGTCCATCGTCTTCCAGTCCACTGGGATCCGTACCAAAGTCATCGGGACTTCCTGCGCCACCGCCGAAATCATCTCCGTTGTTTCGATTGGAGGAACGCTTCTCCGGAAGCTTCTGTTCCACACCAATTGGGTAAGGTTTTTTCTGGGCATCTTTAGAGCCAATAAATTGAATTCCGATCCCCCAGCGTACACCGATCGCTGGGCGTCGTAGCCCGGGAACCCATTGATACTGATTCAGCAACTTGGGACCAGCTTCCGGGTCAAGCAGGACTGCGGCATATGCATAGTTAAACGCATTGCGATTTTTGCCCTGAGCAAAGGCCTGCTGCGAGGCATCAAGCAAGGTCGCTGGTTTTCGTGGTGCCGGACGGCCACCACCGGCGAATCTACCGGGATCGGTTCCTCCGCCAGGGCCAGCAAAGTCAGCTGGATCTTCCGTACCGTCTTCAGCCGGATCAAAACCTTCATCCCCTTCGAAACCGGCAGCCAGGTCTTCATCCATTTCTTCCCCGCTCGGATCACCATCCATCCCAGGGTCGCCTCCCCCAGTCATATCAGGACTTCCGGCACCACCACCAGTCATTCCCGTATCTGGGGTGCTACCGCTATCGGCAACCTGATCAGAGCTACTGCTACCGGCACTGGAAGTGGTTTTCTTTCCACAGCCGAGCGTCAAACTCAGGGAGAACAACAACACCAGCGTCCATGTCGTGAAAAGCCGCATACCACACCTCAAAAAGGGAAATGGGAGAGGGATTGATGGAATCTTCCATATTATGGCAGTTTCCCGCTCCCTTGTCGAGCAGAACCTGGAGTGGGAAATCCCACTTTTGGGGCTATTAACCAGATCAATCCGCCAAGCTTGCCAGCAGTCGTTACGGCCTCCATAATCGTAACCCTCGGAGATGCTTATTTCTGAGTTAAACCAATCCACTGCCGCTTATCGTAACAAGGGCTGAGAGCCTGGTTCCTATTAAATTTACGCTGCTCACGAACAAGGAGTTGAAAACATGGGGAAGCTAACTGGTAAAGTCGCCATCATTACCGGGGCAAGCAAGGGAATTGGTCGCGGAATTGCCTTGGCCTTTGCCCGCGCTGGAGCGGATCTGCTATTGTCATCCCGTGGTCAAGAGAGCTTGGAGAGCACAGCTCAGGAAGTTGCTGACCTTGGCGTGCGAGTTGAAATTCAGGCTGGGGACGTCGGCAGTGAAACTGATGTACAGGCCATGTTTGACCACTGGGAATCATCTTTCGAACAGCTTGACCTGCTGGTCAACAACGCCGGCGCCTTTAACGGCGGCCCGCTCGACGAACTTGCCACCGAAGATTGGGACCACGTGATCAATACCAACCTGCGAGGACCATTTCTCTGTACGCGATCTGCAATGCAGATCATGAAGCGCCAAGGGGGGGGACGAATCATCAACATCGGGTCGATCTCTGCTCAGCGTGTGCGATTTAATTCAGCCCCCTACTCCACTTCAAAACATGGCCTTTGGGGATTAACACAAGTCACGGCACTAGAAGGTCGTGAGCACGGTATCACCTGTGGTTGCTTGCATCCCGGTAACATCTTGACCGAGCGACGCGACGCCAGCGATGCGATTGCCGATCAGGAACCGATGATCGGCGTTGATGACATTGCCGAGGTAGCGCTGCTCATGGCGAGCTTGCCACCCCACGTCGAGATGCTCGAATCAATTGTGCTACCCCATGAACAACTGTATGTCGGACGAGGCTAACGGGATGAAATTAATCCTTTGACAGCCTCCTCAGTCCAACTTCTTTTCCACCTGGAACAACAATGATCATCACCCAAGTTATTTGCGAAATCTTGCGAATCGACTCTGTCGAAGCAAAAACGGCCAGCAGCCAGGATACCATTGTGGTACGTATCATTACCGATACTGGACTGGAGGGGATTGGCGAAGCGGATTCAGCACCGGAAGTTGTCCAGGAAATCATCGATGCTCCCTTTAGCCATAATATCGCCTGTGGGCTTCGCGAGTTGCTCCTTGGTGAAAATCCTCTGGAGACGGAACGACTATGGCAAAAGATGTATCGCCAGACCATGTACTTTGGTCGCAGTTCGGTGACGATTACGGCCATGGCTGCCATTGACATGGCCCTCTGGGACTTGAAAGGGAAGCATTTCGGGCAGCCGATTCATCGCTTGCTGGGAGGAAAGCAGCACGACCGCATTCTCGCCTACGCCTCGATCCTGTTCGGAGAGAATGGAGCGGCAACGGAAGAAATCGCCGTTCGCTGGCGAGAGGCCGGTTACCAGGCAGTGAATGTTGGCTGGGAACCGATTGGCCAGGATGAAAACTTGGACCTGGAACTGGTTCGGGGAGCCCGCCGTGGGATGGGTGTCGAGGGTACCGTACTGATCGATGCCGGTTGCGTGTGGGATCGTCGAACTGCACTGCAACGTGCCTGTGCTTTTGCCGACAGCCAGATCGGCTGGCTGGAGGAACCGCTCTTACCGGACGACGTCGACGGTTATGCCTGGCTGCGAGACCGCTCGCCAGTAGCGATTGCCGCTGGCGAGGAAGAATGCGGTCGGCAAGCAATGCGCCCGCTAATCGACCATCATGCCCTGGACGTCTACCAGGTGGACCTGGCTCGCAATGGATTTACAGAGGCCCATTACATCAAGCAACGTGTAGAAGAAATTGGGGCCAGGTTATGCAATCACTGCTACACGAGCCCCATCACGGTCGCAGCCAGTTTGCACTGGCTAAGCACTTGTCGGGACGCCTTCCTGTTCGAAGACTGCGTGGAAGATTCTCCACTGCGTCATGAACTAACCCAGGAAAAGATCCAGGCAGAAGATGGCTGGATGATCGTCCCGGACCGTCCTGGCCTGGGTGTCACATTAGACGAGGACTTTATCAAAGCGTATCGAATCGCTGAATCTGGCAGAGATATAGAATTTGGAGAGGACCACCATGCCCCTGCGAGCTGAAACTGAACACCGCTACGAAAAACTGACTTGGCCGGACATTAATGACGCTGTTGAACTGGGAAAAGTCTGTGTTATCCCCTGTGGGGCCGTCGAACAACATGGGCACCATTTGCCCCTGGATGTAGACCTTGTTTGTCCTACTCAGATTGCCCTCGGTGCGGGCCGGCAGATTCCAGGCCAGATGCTGGTCTTGCCAACGGTCAGCTACGGATACACGGGCCATGTAATGGACTTCCCGGGAACCATCAACAACGACACACAACACTTCATTCACCATGTCCTGGACATCACGAAGTCACTCGCGTACCACGGCTTTAAAAAGATCTACCTGCTTAACGGACACGGTTCCAACATGCCTAACCTGGACCTGGTCGCCCGGCGGACGAATCTAGAGACGGACGCGGAGTGCCTGCTTTCAGCCTGGTGGCAACTGCTAACAGTTGACAAAGATTTCCTTCCCGGCTGGCGAGAAAGTCACTTTCCGGGAGGGTGTTCCCATGCCGGGGAACTGGAAACCTCACTTTACCTTCACCTGGATCGAGAAAACGTCCGTGAGGAAAAGATCAAGAGCGGGACGATTAGTTTCAACGATGAAAACTTACCCCATCTCTACACCGATTTATTTGGCAAGAGTGCTGCAGCCCTCGTCTCCTGGACCAGTAGTTATAGTGAAACGGGTGTCCTGGGAGACGCAGAAGTGGCCAGCGCGGAAAAAGGAAAGCTTGCTTACGAAGAAGCAGTTAAACAGCTGGTCGGTATCGTCAACTGGTTTAAAGACCGGCCCTGCGATCAGCGGCACGACAAGCATCGCCAGCCTCCAACTATACCGATTCCCTGGAACCAGCAGCCCCTGAGTTGATTCAGCTGCGAAATGCTCCGGAGAGAGCATAGGCCATAGGGATAAATATAAACAACGGCAGCCAGGCTGCCAGCGAGGGACTGAGCAGGAATCCGTGGTTACCAAAGGCATGACAGGTGAGCACGAGTAGATAGAAGATCATCACCATCAGGAAGCAGGAGCCAGCCGCCATCCAGAAGTTCTTTTTTCGCCGGCGAAGAATCAATGGCAGTGCCAGGAAGATCAACGTAACATCCAGTATCGGTTTCACCAGACGTCGGTGAATCGTCACACGTACATTCGTACCATGTTGAATACTGTCGTTACGTAATTCCCGCACCAACTGGACCGACGACGTATACTGGTGCCAGGCATTGCCAGCAGTCAACTGGTCAAAGTGTACGTTGCTGGCGACAAAGCAGTCTCCTGCTTGCAACCAATCCGTATCTTTGGGACTCCAGATCACGGCTCGATCCTGAAGGTAACCGGTGGCCAAGTCAGCCAGGTTATCCGGGTCGCTAACCTCTTTCAACAAGTAACCCGCTGGACGTTGCGGAGTATGTCGCAGATAGTGAGCGCGCTTGGCCACCAAACGATACTGGAACTGTCCAATCGGGGCATGCAAGCGAAAGTTCGGTTGCGAGATTTGCCGGTCCTTGGCATAGGCAAATTTTCCGCCGATGAGAATATCGGTCCGCGCATCATGTCGCGGCCAGATCGGGCGAGGCTTGGTACCATCCCAATCCTGGGCAGTCCGACTCAACTGGCTCCGGTAAGCAGGAATCATCAGTTCGCGGTTCAGGATCGATAACAAGCTAATCAAACAGGCAGCAATCACCAGCGGCTTCACGATTCGCCAGCGACTGATACCCAGTGACTGGGTCGCGGTCAACTCGTTGTTATTTTCTAGCCAACTGACCGTAAAAATAATTGCAATTAGAGCCAGCAGGGCACTAACCTGATCAAAAAACAGGAATATTCGGCCCGCGTAGAAATCGACCAGTACGGTCCATAGATTCCCAGATGTATCGCTCAGTTCTAACAAGTCATCCAGTTTGCCAACTGCATCGATCAACAAATAAAGCCCCAGCAGGCTGCCAAAGCAAACCAGCATGATCTTGCTAAATAACCGCAGTACGTAACGGTCAAAGATCGTCATGCAATTTTCACTCCATCCACTCGACTCTTAGCCAACACTTTCCATGACAGACTTTAAAGCTCGTGACAGCGATTTCATTCCCTGCTCAATCTTATCAGGAGACTGCACACCAAAACTCAATCGCATTGTGTTTCTATGGATCGGCTCACCTTCCGCGGCATAACAATATTCACCAGCCACGTACAAAACGCCTTCCTGTGAAGCTGCTTCAAACAACCTGCCCTCTGGTCCCGTATCAATCCGCTGCGGTACTTCCATCCAAACGTATAGTCCACCACTAGGCGAACGCCAAGTCACATCTTCCAGGTCCGAAAACCAGCGATCGCTGGCAGTTAACATCGCTGCCAGTTTCACCTGGTAGTGACGACAAATCTCTTGCAAGTGAGGCTCCAGCAGCCCTTGCTCTAAAACATCAAGCATCAAGTACTGGTTAAAGTTAGGCGACCCAAAGTCAATGTTCCCTTTTTGATCGCAAACCGGGGCCACCAGATGCATCGGTAACAAGCCCCACCCGACGCGAATGCCAGGCGAAAAACTCTTGGAAAACGTACCTGCCAGAATCACCTGGTCTCCTCGCTCATCAAGTGTCTTGATGCTTGGAATATCGTCTCCTGAATAGCGCAAGTCACGATAAGCAAGATCTGCGATCAATTGAATTGGTAGATCCTTGCTGGACCATTGGCGACTGATCTCCATAATCTCAGCCGATCGCTGTAGTGGCATCGTGATGCCACTGGGGTTGTCCGCGTAGGGAACCAGGTAAATCGCCTTGACGCGATCCTGCTCTCCCTGCCGCTCGAGTTGCTCGAAAGCCTCTTGTAAAGCACTGGGAATCATACCCTCTGCATCGGTTTGCACACCAATGGCACGGGCTCCCAGTTGACTCACGACACCAAGAAAAACCAGGTAGGTAGGTGCTGCACAGAACACGATATCCCCGGGATCTAACAGGCTCTCCAACACTAAATGGATAAGCTGATTGCTACCTGCTGTAACGACAACCTGGTCTATCGATGCAGACTCAAGACCACTGCTCGAACCATCTTGCCTGATCAATCGTTGCAAAATTAAATCCCGCAAACCGGGCACTCCCGGTGTTGTGCCATACTGCAAGGCAACCCTGGCGGCCTCCGGACTGG
>CAZXJC010000756.1:0-4962 GCA_964640885.1 uncultured Pirellulaceae bacterium
GGGAGGGAGGCCGGTCAGTTGCGCGCGCGCATGAGGCCCTGCGGTCAGGCGCAGGCCAGCAGGCTGCAAGGAACAGGCCAGGGGAACCGCACAGGCAACCGACAGGATCGTCTGGACTTGGACGAACATCCAAGTCCAGTCGGTCGAAAAACAGAGGGCAACAACCACAGTCACACCAATCAAGATGGTCGATTTAACAAACGCCTCTTGAAAGAGCGCCTCATTTCCATAGATCTGCACGATCGTGTAGATAGCGGCAACTAAATATGCCACGAACGTTGCCGCCGTCAGAAACACCTGTGACGAGCTTCGATGCGATTTAGACAGGAGACCAATGCCCCGTTGAGCTCCGACCCAATATCCGATCAGCGTGAGAACGTAGGTGACAACGGTAGCAAAAACTGCAATCCCGAACTTATTAACACCGTCTTGTTCGTCCCAACTGGAAAACCAGGACGTATTCGCCGCCTGGAGCCAGGCAACCGGCACCAGCCCCGTCGCTACCATGATCGCTTGTTTGTACGGGACGTAGGCGGCAGCTAATAAGGCCGCGATGGCATACAGAGCGAAGACAATGACCGTGTAATCGGTGCCCGGCTCCCCCTGCTTGAGCAGCGCGCAAACTACGGCTACCAGAAACCCTAGGCCAGCAGTGACCACCACGCCCAGAAAGCCGTATTTGGCAAACTCGCGATCAACCGCAGTCCCACTTCTCCAAAACTGCCAGTGTACCGCCCCACACAGCAGAGCCGCCAGCGAGAGGAACAGGGAATTGCCCCCATCAAACCACAGCGATCCTAACTCGCGGGTCGTCAGCACATCTGCGTTTCCAACTTGCAACTTCGCCATCAGGCACCAGCCCGCAAGGCCGACGCCAATCGTGCCGGTAGTAGCCAAGAAGGGAATCCTTGTAACCCGACCAAAAATCAACGCCAACAGTGATCCCACGACACTCACAACCAACATCGAATTGATGTCCGGGACGGCCAATGCAAACGATCCCAAGGCGGCGAGACAACCGGTGATTCCCATCCACGTACCGACAACCCGGTAATTCAGTTGCGAATCATGCTCCATCCGCCGATGCAAAAGCATCCCAGCAGAAACCACGACGAACGACATGACCATGAATGGATTTGCCAGGTACCGGCAGAGCTCCACAAACGAACGAACTTCACCCAGTTTCAAGAATACGACTGCAACACAAACCCCAAGCGAAAACAGACCGAGGGTGAGAACCCGCAACAGGGAGATAGCGTCCTCAGTGCTTGCCACCGCGCTGAGTCGCAGCACCCTGTGTTCGGCTAATACCCCCAGCGCCACCATCGCCACGGGCACAAGCACGATTGCGTTAACAGAAACAATTCCGCTTAATCCCCCGGCCGTAGCGATCAACTTGATAACTGTCTGCATCAACGTAGGGCCAATGACCACAAGCATCATTGGCCACCAGCGACGCGGATTTAGGGCTCGGGCAGAATAGAAACTGAGAGTCCCGAAACCCCCGGCTCCGATCAGGACCGCTAAATAAAACATCCAGCCCTGTGTGTCTGGCAAGGTGTCTCGCATGGTTGCAGCGAGCATATTGAGCGGTATCAGTAGGCTGCCGATATAGAGCACCACCCTACTAGACGCAGCTAAGTTCCATTTGTGCAAAGAGTAAAGTCCCGCCACATGAAACAACACCACGACTGTCATGAAAACAGCTGCCGGCAAGTATTGAACTCTATCCTGAAACTGGACATTAAGTGTTACTACCAGGCCAATCGAACCCACGATGATTAGCAAGCCACTTACAAACTCACCGATCTTAATGTTGCTCTCGTCCATGAACGTCTGCAGGATGTCCGACAGCTTCCGTGGCGGCTTCATTTCGGTAGTCGGTGACGGCGACTCGACCGTTCGACTGGCTGCTGGCTGAATCGATACCGCTCCCGTCGGTTTAGCTGCTGCTTCCTCCGCAGCGCCTACAACCTCAAGCGATCTCGAGGGCAACCGCTCCTCCTCCACCCCCGGACGCACTTCCGCTTCCAGAGGCTTCGAAGCCTCACCTTCCGGTTCCTTCGCCGGGGGCGTGATGATTTCCCGGCCCTCAAAAACGTCCAGATCCCGCTTGTGCAGGGCTAGCAGTCTTTCTTCTTCATTTCCCTGGAGCCATCCCCACTTCTTCCAGTTTGTTATCCGCTGCAACAAGTCGCTGTAAAATTTCCTGGCATCTAATCTCTCAAACGCGTTTCCGCAGGACGAGCAGTACTTGGCTTTGGATTCGTTCGGCTGAAGGCAAGATTTACATTTCTTGCGAAGCTTCCCAAAACAATTAGCGAAAACAGTTAAACCTAAGACACAAAGTAGAAGAAAGGCCAAGAAGCAGATGCCCTCATCCAGAAATGCGAACAAAAGAAACTGCAACTGCGAACCTGTCATCTTAGCCCTCTTCTAAAAACCCAAGCGCACTAGCACGGCGACACGACAATTGATGTTGCTACCACGCCTCTACCGATATCGGTCGATTATAGATACGATCCCAGGTTTGCCCTATCGTGATTTAGGCTACAAACTGAGCCTGTTTGTAGCCAAAGCCGCACCGGGAACGCAGGACCAGGAGCGGGTCTCTAGACCCTAGCGAGCAACTTAAGGTCGTTTACTCCGACCCTGGCTAATCGTGTAGCGTAAATCGTCGAAATAGACCTGTTGGCCGTTTCCATCGATCCAAGTTGTAATAATCCCAAAACGATCAAAGACTGTGGTCGGCGAGTCGTGCTTTGCATCCAGAAGCAGGACCGTCTTCTGCTTGCCCAGACTGACGATGATCCGACCGACGCCGCCACTTCTGCTCGGCTCATATCGTAACGACCAGTTATGGGAACGACCGTCGGGCATAATTACCGGACGCTCTGGCCCCCGGGCAACACCCTGCAACTTGTCCGCAAAGCGGTACTGCGGATAAAGAAAAAACCCTTCACGACTGGGACCCTCGATAGCAACGCCCAAGAACTCGTCCGGTATACCCGAGGATTGCGAGGGGTTTATACTCAAACTCCGTTTGGAATGAAAGAAGCCTAGCAAGGTGGTGCTGTCCGAGACGCCACGACGCAAAACTACTTTTCCACCGGCCTGGATCGGCTTATCCAGCGTGACTCCTTCAAGCCGGTCGGCATAACAGGCCAACTTGTCCGGATATCGACAATCACCCCGGAAAACGAGCCCCCCGATTTCACCGCGAGCCACGCCGCCCGCGAAGGCAGTCGGACTATACCCAAAGTCAAAACGGGGCCGCACGTTCTTGGAGAGATATCGCCGCCTATTCTGAAATCCGGTCCAGTCAGGATCACGATCGAACGACTCCATCGTGTTCCCTATGGAAATATCATCCAGCCATATTTCGCCGCCTTGATCCCAGTGTTTCATAACGGTCATCAGACCGAAGCGGTTAAAGGCGGCACCAACCTGCTTGTGACCAGGATCCAGGTTGCAGACGGCCGTGGCATCTCCGATGGTAGCGCTAATCACACCCTGGCCGCCATTGGCCTGCGGGTCGTAGCTGAGTGTCCACCGGTGAGAACGGTTACTGGCAAACCCCTTTGGCTCGCGCCGCCCCGTCTTCGGATCACGGAGCGCGGGAAAAGGCTGTGGGCTATCTCCCCCGGCGCGCCAGCGCGCGGTGGCATATTCAAGGTACGCATAAAACACATCGCCGCGGCCATACAATCTGAGGGAGATGGTATTCGGCGTCCGCCACTCGTTGAGCGTCTGGTCGTTAAAAAAACCCAGCACGACATGAAACTGTGGTCCACTACAGTTAAGTACACCCGAAGCCGTCAGTTTATCTCCAAGCGTTTTCACGGAGAGCTTTTTCGCATAGTAGGCGGGAGCGGCAGCGGGTTGGACGAAGCCTCCTAACTCTCCCGTCGATCGCCCGCCGGCATTTCTAGTTGGGCTGTAGCCAAAGTCCTGCCGAACCCTACGCGGCGACAGGCTCTGCAACCGATTCTGATGTCCGTGCCACCCCGGATCCTGGTCAAACGACTCGTATCGCTCTTCAGCACAAGCGGGAAGGACAACTGTCACCAGCAAGATGCTCATCGTGAAGCATTTCATGGTCAGGCCTAATTCTCTTCGGGTTCGTGATTGCCTGGTCAGTAACTGATAGTTGCGTCCAGGCTTAGTCAACCTGTTCGACATTGACTTGCTCACCGTCTGAATTTCGTGGCGGTGCGCTACTGGTTCGTACGGCTTTGCCACGAGCCTCCGCCAACAACTTCTTAGATATCTCCGTCACGATCATGCCTTCCGTAGGCCGGTGTTCGCCCAGTAGTTTCCCCCGGGGATCGAGAGCAAGTGCCAGGCCGGGATACCAGTAGTCTCCAGACCGTCCCGCCTGGTTGGCATAGAAGACGTACATCCCGCTGTTGCTGGCTCGGGCCGGGAGAAATTTCATGTGCAGGTTGCGGTGGAACTCAGCTTGTTTGGTTTGATCCCCCGTTGGCTTGTTGACGAGGTTGTCACGTCCGCTGCCTCCGATGGGACAGAGCATCATCTCAGCTCCCCCGCGGGCCGCTGTATTGAAGTACTCCGAGTAATTGATGTCCGCACAAATCCCCACGCTGAATTTCCAGCCCTGGGACTCCACCACCGGCAGACGTCGCCCAGCTTCAAACCACTTCCGCTCATTCGCGTTAGGAAGCCATAGTTTACGGTAAGTAGTGAGGTGGCCTTTCGGTCCAATCACCAAAGCACTATTGCGCAACCCGTCAGTAACTGGCTCAACAATGCCAACAACCATCGTGATATTGAGTTCTTTACAAAGGGATTCAAGCTGGGGAATGGCTTTTTGATTCGCCTTCTGCGCGAGGCTGCGAGCGTCGTTCTGTATCATCTTGGAATTGCACAACGAGCCGGTGACACACAGTTCCGGGAAGACGACAAATGTCGCCCCCGCCCTCTTGGCTTTGGTTGCCCATT
>CAZXJC010000757.1:0-2676 GCA_964640885.1 uncultured Pirellulaceae bacterium
TCTACCAGGCGTGCGGCCACCGTTCACGTGGTCCATGCACTCACCATTATCTGCTTCATCTCCTCCATGCTGCGCTGGGCACAGGTCCCACCACCACCGGTCGCACAGGTCAATGGCTCCCTGGAAAATCCAGCTACTGAGCCGACAGCAGAATATGTTATTGCCGTGACCCCAGGTGAAACCGAAATTGAAAAAGGCACAAGCCTGCTAGTCACAGCACGATTCCCTAACCAGGTTCCCGGAAAATCGCCGCTAATTGTCAACCAGCCCGATGGCAACCAGCGACGCATTTCCATGAATCGCAGCCTCGATGATCCACTCTTCGGTGGTCACATTAACTCCGTCGCAAATGACATTACATACCAGGTGGAATTCGCTAACCAGGTAACTCCGCCATTCCAGGTCACCGTCTTCGAGTACCCCACGCTGGTCCGCGCAGACGCTAAGCTGACATTTCCCGGCTATACCGGAATGAACAACAAACTCGTGGAAGACACCCATTCCATCTCGGCCGTGGAAGGATCTAAGCTGCAATGGATCTGCCATCTCAACAAACCGGTCCAACAAGCACGACTGGAAACCAAGTCTGGTGACGTCATCACGCTTAAACAAGATGGCCAGGATCCGCTCCGCTACCAGGCTACCCTCACCCTGACAGAATCCCAACGCTGGACCCTCCACCTCCAAGACCAGCAGGGACGTGACAACCAGTCACCACCGGAACTGGTCGCCCAGGTGCTGCGAAATCAGCCACCCAAGCTGAAACTGGCAAATGCCCGTGACAGCCGCGTCTCACCGCTCGAAGAAATGACCGTCGAAGCCAATGTCTGGGATGATTATGGTCTCAAGCAGTACGGCATTACCTACCGGTTTGGCGGAGAAAAAACATCCGAACTCGTGCTCGGGTCAAGCCTCCCCGGTAACCAGCGAAAACAAGTTCCCTATCTCATTGATTTCGAGTCGCTCAAGGCTAAACCCGACCAACTGCTCTCCTACCACTTCTGGGCCGAAGATTTCGGACCCGATGGCCAGCCCCGAAGAACGTTTAGCGATATGTTCTTTGCCGAAGTTCGTCACTTCGAAGAAATCTTCCGAGAAGGACAACAACCTCCGGGCGGATCCCAGTCACCAGAACAGCAGCAACAACAAAATGGTGGCCAAAATGGTCAAGAAGCGACCAAGCTCGCTGAACTACAAAAACAAATCATCAATGCCACTTGGAAACTCATTCGTCGCGAACAAATAAAATCAGTCCCGGAAAAACTCGTCGAAGATGCCACCCTCGTCATGGAATCGCAGCAAAGCGCCATCGAACAAACAGAAGCCCTCGCAGAGAAACTAAACGACCAGGAATCCGCTCAATATGTCAAACAAGCTATCGACCATATGCAACAAGCTGTAAAGCATCTAAAGGACACCCTCGAACAAAAATCTCACAAACCACTCGATACCGCCCTGGCCACAGAGCAGGCTGCATACCAGGATCTGCTCAAATTACGCGCCCGTGAATTTGAAGTCACCCGTGGCCAGCAACAACAACAGTCCAGTAGCAGTTCCAGTAGCAGCAGCGCCAACCGCTCACAACAACAACTCGATCAACTCGAATTGAAAGAAGATGACAATCGCTACGAAACGCAACGTACCGAGTCGGCAACGGAAAACCCCCAACAACAGGAAATGCGACAGGTACTCAATCGACTAAAAGAACTGGCAAACCGTCAATCTGATGTCAATAAAGAACTGGAAGAACTCCAGTCTGCTCTGGAAGCTGCAGAAGACAAGGAACGAAAAGAGGAACTCCAAAACCAAATCAAACGACTCCGTGATGAACAGCAACGTATTCTGCGAGATACGGACGAATTGCAAAATCGCATGCAACAAACAGACAACAAAGAACAAATGAATGAGGTCAGTCAACGACTGCAACAAACTAGGGAACAAGTACGAGAAACATCCGAAGCCCTTGAAAAAGGAGAGCTCTCCGAAGCAGCAGCTAGTGGTACCCGAGCCCAACGGGAACTGGAAGATCTTCGAGATGAAGTCAGACGCGAAACGGCCGGACAATTCCAGGAAGAAATGAAGGAAATGAAACGGGCCGCACAAGAACTCGATAAACAACAACAAGATCTCGGCAAACAATTACGTGAACTCGACCAGAACAAGAATCGGTCACTCCGAGATACCGCGAAACGAGAAGAAGTCCAATAGAATGTTGCAGAGCAAAATAATCGTCTGGCTAACCTTCTCAACCGCATGCAGCAAACTGTCGAAGCTGCAGAAACTTCCGAACCACTACTCTCCAGGCAACTTTACGATTCGGTTCGAAAAGCTAAACACAATCGAACCGAAGAAGCGCTGGAAGTGACTCGACAACTTATCGATAACGGGCTGCTTCGTGACGCCCAACAACCAGAATCAGTCGCCCGCAAATCGATTGAACAACTAAACAAAGATGTTCAAAAAGCTGCTGACAATGTCCTCGGCGATCCCACCGAATCACTTAAGCAGGCAGAACAAACTCTAAAAGACCTGGCAAAACAATTGGAAAACGAGATTGCCCGTAACCAACCCGACCAACAGCAACCGGGTCAGCAACCGGGTCAGCAACCGGGTCAGCAACCGGGACATCAACCGGGGCAACCACCAGGACAACAACACGGGCGACCACAAGCTGAA
>CAZXJC010000758.1:0-6548 GCA_964640885.1 uncultured Pirellulaceae bacterium
AATCGGAGCTATTGAGGGCACATTTGGTGGCCTTGGCGTTCTGGTATTTTTCAGTATCTTGGTTTGGTGGTCGTATAGCTAATGCCTTTCACTAACCGATCAGCAGCATGAAGGCTAAACCGATGAACGAGCATGAAGGCGAAAAGAAAACGCAGTCTGACGGGCCCAGCTACCTCAAACAGAAACTGCATGTTCGTAAAGGCGATCTTTGCATTCTGGTTTTTGGAACCATTGGTGTTCACCTGTTGGCTATTCTTCTCTTTGAAGACGCTGGACGCTGGTTTTCGTGGCTTGCCGATGGTGCTGCTGCCCTTTCGTTTTGCACTTACTGGTCTCTATTAATTACTAACAGAAAACTGCCGTCAGACTCTTCACCCACCGACCCTGAGCCAGACGCCGAACCGGAAACCCCCGACGCCACGCCGACAGAGGACGAGTAGTCACTAACCGACCAGCAGCATGATCTGGTGCCCCAAAACCCAAGACGGTAGCTACCGGCTTGGCTCTTCTGCCAATGAGTAGTACCGCTCATAAGGGCGTATGAATGCGTACGAATGCGACGACTTGCGACAGGCTGTTGCAGTGGGACAGAACAGCCCGGTTACGAAACGTGTCAGCCCCCTCCGCACCAGAAAAGACGATGCCAGAGGAAATTACGCGCGGTATTTCCAGAATCTGGAGACCAGGAGTTAATCGGTCAGTGGGGATACGGTACGCATTGGAAATACCAATCCCACTCGCCGAGGACAAGCTATGAAAAAACAACTGATGATCTGCCTGCTGTTATCATCGATTGTCGGTTGTGGAAAGGAAGCTGCCTTCAAGAGACTCGTTGGAACGGTCAAGAAAGATCCTGACGGAAATGTCGTTGAACTGTCTTTTCGCAATCGCCAGCACGATTGGCCCGGGGGACCACGACAGCTTGAGCCAACGGAATTTGAGCTACTGGCGACACGCAAGGAACTGAAGAGACTTTCCCTTCAGAATACCGGCATCACCAATGAGGGGCTTGTTTATACAAAGGACCTGGCGCAGTTGGAGTTCCTCGACCTGACCGGCACCAAGGTCACCGATGCTGGCCTTGTGCATCTGAAAGGACTAACCAAGCTGCGCGTGCTACGGCTTAAGTGGACCCATATCTCCGGCAGCGGTCTTACCCATCTGCAGGAGTTGACGAATCTCGAAGAGCTTGACTTCAGTAATAGCCTTTTCATGATCGCTGGCCTGGAACAATTGCGGTCGATGACGAGCCTGAAAAATCTTAACCTCAACAGTAGACCGCCCCTCCATGATTGTGCCCTGATCTCCGACGGTGACCTGGAGCACCTGAAGGGACTGACGTGTCTGGAGAGTCTCGACCTCGGCGGCACCGAAGTTACCGAAGCGGGTCTGGCCGAGCTTCAAAAAGCGCTGCCCAACTGCAAGATTAAACACTAACTATTCTCCACTCACGCTGCCCTCCCCAAAATCCGAAACGGTAACTACTGTCTTGGCTCTTCTGCAAGGCTCTCTTTCAAAAGCCTGCCAGGTGAAGCTGGCCTTGTCTAAAAATCTCTTTTCCGTGAAAACCTGCCTAGTCGCTGTCCGGTTGTAGCAGCCGCTGGCAATCTTAGAGGTGAGGAAACAAAGACAAGATTCTTAGGAGTGAAATCATGGACTCTATTAGTAACGTTTTTGGTCTTGTCGGGCCGTTGGCACTTATCTTTGGCTGGTGGGCGTTGGCTGAAGCCAAGAAAAACAATCAACGACTTGATGCTATTGAGGCTCAACTCAAAGAATTGACGGAACCCACGCCGCCAGAGGATGAGTAGTCACTAACCGACCAGCAGCATGATCTGCTGCTGGACGGCCTTGCTCAGCGTCGGCCAGCGCTCTACGATCCCCTTTTGCTCTACGCCCAAAAGACCACCTCAGTCCGGTAACTTTCTGAAATCCCTGGCGTGAATCACACCGTTGCGGTCAATCACGACCTGGCCCAAGGTGACGCCACGCGGCCGAGCCGCATCTTCACCCGGGGAAAAATCGAGTCTTTCGGGCACGATTAGCGAACGGTTGCGTTCGCTTTTGCTACCGTATTTCACATTCCATCCGCTGGATCCGTAGCCCAGCAACAGGGCACCGGTTCCTGAGCTTCCGCCTCCGACCGTATTGGGTTGCACGCTGACATGGGCCACGTCGGTCGTACCGTCGTACCAGGGTGCCATGATCGATGTCGTGCCATGCGTCTCGATACCCGTGTGGCAGAGCTCGATGATCGGCCGTGAAATCAGGCACGCCTGGGCATAAGTTACGACCCCTTTGTCAAGACTGCTGAAGTAACAGTCCTCGATCGTCACTCCGTTGCCTCCATGGTCTCGCCCGTTACCAAACTTCAGCCCGATTCCCTTGGGATCGTTGGGATACGTGTGGCCAATTCGACACTGGCGGACCGACACGCAGAGAGCATTACTGACGAATATCCCGTTCTGGAAGCCGCCGATTTTCGCCCGCTCGATCCTCACCGAACGCTGTGTTCCCGCTTCAGCCCGGATGCCCCAGCCACTGGTCCGGCCACTGGAGCTAAGTGTCAGGTCCGAGACCATAAAGTTGTCCGGGTCAGGAGCCAGAGTAATGCCGTCTCCGGTCCGGAGCGTGTAATCCAATTTCACACTGGCAACATGGACTCCCTTCAAGTGGACGTTGGCACGTCCCGTGAGCCCCGTGTGACGGTAGACGCCGGCGGGAAAAAAGACGACACCACCGGTGCGAGCAACCAAGTCAATGGCGGCTTGAATGGTGGCAGTATCATCGTCCGTGGCGCTCTTCTCCACTACGACCCATCCAGAGATGCCGACCGGTCCGGGCGTTGGGCGCCTGGCTGCGACCAACGAGATGATCGCAGCAAAGACCAGCACCAGAAGCAGACCTTGTCGGCGCCACTTACGGGGAACAGTGAAATGGTCAGATCGCGTTTTCATGGCTTTCCTTTCGAGTGGTTAACGATGCAATTGGCATGTGGCTGCCGATTAATGATAACAGAACGAGAATGATCAAGAACGGCTACCCATAGTTCCTGAGCAGCGAGTCGGAGCAGCTCAAGTGGCCCAGTTAAACCCCCGACGCCACACCTCCAGAGGACGAGTAACTAACCCGCCGCCCCCCACACCCACCACGGTAAATACCGTTTTGGCTCTCAATCAAATGAGCAGTACCGCTCATAAGTGCCTATGGATGCCTATAAATGCGACGACTTGCGACAGCCTTCTGCGCACCTATAATTCCTGACGTGAAGCGAGAGACACAAAACCTTTTGAGAGACTGAAACGTCCATTGGTGCCAGCGATGCCTATTGAAACCGACCTCGTTTTGACTCAGCAAGTTATTTCCCGGCGTGCCGCAATACAAGCGAGTGTCGCCGGGGCTCTGGGGATCGGAATGAACCATCGAACTGCCCAGCCTGTTTCCGCTGCGGCATACAAAGCATTTTCGTCTCCGGCCGACGCAGCGAATTCAGCTCATCCCTTCGATGCTCGCCCACAGCCTTGGCAGCGCGGCAAACACCCGGCTCTGTCGGCACTAACGACCAAGCAGTCCTGGTGCAAAGTCGTGCTCTACAGTCCGTCAGTGCTGCACCACGACGGCCGGTTCAAAATGTGGTACGTGGGCACATCGACAGCCTCCCGCGCAACGGATTTCGCTTTAGGTTATGCCGAGTCGCAAGACGGCATCCATTGGAAAGAGCATCCCGGGAACCCGATCGCTACCGCCAAAGACATTGGCTGGGGCATCTATTTCCAGACGCCGTTTGTGCTGTTTGACGAGAATGTACAGCTGTACAAGATGTGGTTTTCCTCGGCAACCAAACGAGTACCACACCCAAGAGTTTCGTCGCTTTTTGTCGGCGCGGACCGTCCGCTGGGCTACGCGACGAGCCGCGACGGCATCCGCTGGGACTTTCACCCGCAGCCAATCCTCGAACCCAGCCGCTCGCCTTGTGTGTTTCAGCTCGCCCCAAATAAATACCGCATGTGGATGAACACCGACTTACGACGGATCTATGAATTCACGTCCAGCGACGGCCTCGACTGGAAGCGTGCCCGGACACCGGCCATCTCGCCTTCCGGCGATTCCAGGACGTGCGTCTATCCGTTCGTCTTAAAGGAAGCAGGCACGTACTACATGTGGTACGGATGCCATCGCCCGAAAGGGGCGTTCGAATTATTCTGCGCCACGTCGCCCGATGGTTCCCGTTGGAAGATCAACCATCAGAATGCCGCCTTCCCCGCTTCACGTCAAAAGGATCGATTCGATGGACGTTATACGTCGATCCCCTTCGTGCTTAGCCTGCCGGATCGCTATCTAATGTACTATGCAGCGCGGGACTTGAACGACCTGTACAAGTTACCCGACGGTTCCCAGGGACGGGACGGCTCGGGTGTCTACGCGCATATCGGTGTCGCCTCGATCCTCAAGAGTTAATCCGGTTCTGTCAGACGGATGGCTTTAGCTCGATGTTTTGCAGCGTGCAGGAAAACACGTCGGTCCACAGCGCAGGCGATCTTCTCAGATGGTAAAATGGTTCAGCCGAGTTAATAGAATGGGAAAGCCGATCATGAAACGATTACTCATCTGTCTGCTGCCAAAAGACTTGCAGGCGCCACCTCAGCGGGCGATAACAGAGAGGTGACACGAGACTCAAAAAAACTGACATGCCAATGACCCGAGACAAAGAAGCTCAGCACCTGCACACTACCATCCAAAATGCCCTCAAGGCTAAAAAGTACGCCGGGCTGCTGGAGACGGTCTACCGATACTTATAACTGAAGCCAGGTGACGCCAGCGCCCGCAAACTGCAGAAACGACTTAGTCGACGAGAGAAATAAAGATACGCAACCGGAATTACACCACCAACATCTCGCCCGCAGAAGGACCTCAACCGGGTGCCTGCTGCGCCTCCTCGAGAAATCTCATCCACCCGGCAGGTAAGTCAACAACCAGCGTTAAGTATACGAGCCGACTTCGAAAGAGACATTGAGGATGGGATAATCTTCGTCAAGGAATTTTTGCTCGTCTTTTGGCGTTGTAATCCCATCGCAATTGCCGCCCACGACTTCAAAGTGGCATTGCAGGCGGCTCATGACCAGGCATCCCCAGAACAATTCGTTGATCGTTTCGGTTCCTCCTTAAATGCCCTGGATTTGCCCGACCCAGAAACATTTTCTCGTCATTACAGTTCATTTATTGTTGAGTACGTCGGTATGTTCAGGAAGGAGGCACTCGCATGTCCCGTCCGCGCATATCCTCAGCTTGAGAATTTCATCGATTCTCATCTTCCAGAACAGCACAAGGATATCGCTGCTGATTTCTCTCAAATGACCTATCGTGCTATCGACACAAATAGTCACCGTTACGTTGATCTTAAAGAGTACACTCAACTACTTCGAATTAATTACCCTCGGTTTTCCCAGCTTACTAAGCCTTCGATTTTTGGCGTGATTTTATCCCTGGGCCTAGCTTGTCTTGGTGGCCCTGGTGCAGCGGTTGGAGCACACATCTGGTCCAACTTAAAGACTTCAGATGACGAAGAGTTTCAGAAAAACTACGCCTTCGCCCTCGATAGTTTTCAGGAAAGTTGCTCTCTTTATCTGCATGAGGTTGAACAATCTCTAGCCGTCATATTGGAACGTGTCTCTGAAGAATTACGCGAAATAGCGTCAGCTCTTTTCGATCTGTACGCAAGCCTTGAAGTAAATGGATGGGACATTAATCCAATCTACGAAAGTCACCGCACTCCTTCACCGTACGATGAGGAAGTCTATGCCATGGCCCAAGTGGTATTCGACAATCTAGAAAAAAACGCCGCTGTGAGTTATCGAACAATTAAGAACCTCAAAATGATGATGTCCAACCCTCCAGAAACGCGTCCTGATCACGATATGCCGGTAGTCGAATCCGACGATACCCCACCTCCTTTGACAACAGCGTCACCAAGCGATGAGTCCGCATTGGATCCTAAATCACAAATACATCAACTTATCCGCGAGGCCACCTTAAGGTTCTCTAGCGCGCGTCTATCGATTCAGTCAGACACTCTTTCCGGCGCAACATTGCCGATCCAGGCTCTTGAATCCATCAACAGAGCAATTAAGAGTTTTGCTCCCTTTAGCCCTAATGGCCCCCGCGTTAAACAGGATGATGTTCTGCTCCTGTGGGATAACTCCCTAATACAGAATGGGAAATCCGGTATCTTGCTCTCGAACGATGCCCTTTACTGGAAATCCAGCATGTTCGACACACCCCATTCGGTCTCATACGATTCGATTGCTAACGTAACAATCATCGCTAAAGGGACACACGTTTCGCGGGCTGAAATAACGGTCAATTCGCAATCCATTAAGATAGACGCCTGGAGTCCAGAGGAGATGGACAAAGCCGCAGCTATCATTACATCAATTCTAACACAACTAATGCCGGTGCGTTGAGACAGCAACTTCGGCGCACATGCAAAACGGCTGATAACGTGCCGCCTGCATGGGCTCCCTCTCAATTGACTCATCCCCTCTCCCCCA
>CAZXJC010000759.1:0-2616 GCA_964640885.1 uncultured Pirellulaceae bacterium
GATTTATTCCCCGATTTCAATCTTTTCCCGTTTACCATCGATCGAGATGCGCCAGAGTTGACCGTTCTCTTGTAACAGCCCCTGACACTTTTCCGAATCACGCCATTTAACGTCGATTCCGATCACCGTACCGGTTTTATCCAGCGGTCCAACCTGCTCGACAACGGTATGCCCAATCACGATGTGCTCCGTCCCATGTCGCTTGAGGATGGCGCGGATTTCTTCATCCGTCGCTTTGCCACCCCAAGAGGCTGCATACTTTGAAAAGTAACCGCGATACCAGAAGGGACCATGCTGGTGCTTGACCGGATTGGCAGCAGGCGTGGAACCGGTCGGCCGAGCTGGCGGCAAACCCGCCCGGATTCGTTGGTTGAGCGTTTTTACATCCAGCTTGGCCTGGTCCAACAGCGGTGAGTAACCACCGTGAATAAACAACAGGTTACCAACCGTCTCGATACCATTTTTCGCACGCCACCAACGACCGATTTCGGTATCTGCCGCAAACAATCGGTCGTAACGCAATTTCATACGGGACGTAACAAAATGATATTTTATATGGATGTAGCGAAGATCTCCGCCCATCACCATCGCCTCGTGATTGCCCAGAACATAATGAAGCCTGCCCCCCGCTTGCTCGGCCTGTCGTTCCAAGCGATGCAACAGCCACATCAGTTCGGTAACCTGGCTGCCACGGTCGACCAGGTCACCGACCAGGACCAGGTGGCCCTTTCCCCAAATCCAGTTTCCCTTTTGATCAATAACTTTGTTGGTCTGCAGGAACCGACGAGCGTTTCGGTAGTTTCCTTCCAGGTCACTGATGGCCATTAACTTGGCAGGCTGGGTCCAAGTTGCCTTGGGAGAAGCGGGCCTGGCAGGATCCAACCTGATGGATTTCACAGGACCTGGTAAATCATCAATCACGATCGGCTTCGTAATCTGCTGATAAGTCTTCCTGCTAACCTTCCCAGCGATCATCATCACGACTTCTGCAGTCTCAGCATCCTTCCAGATCACATAAGGACCATCATTAACATCAGCTGCCTTCATGCCGACGGGCTGGATAACACTCGCTACCAACTTGTCGTCTTGAACCAGGTACTCCACGACGGCCAGTTCACCGACGGTCGGCTTTTTCCGAGCATTGATCCGGGTAGTTGGTGAGGTTGCGAACACCCGCCCACCGATCGTCCACTTCCCATTCGCCTCGGTCGGGACCACTTGGATCTCCTCGATCATGGCCCGACGACCTTCTTGTCCGTTCAGCAGTGCGGGCAACAAGAGCAGGCAAACAAGCCAGCAGGTTCGATAGATCATTTGGTTTTTATTCATCTTGTTTCCAGATTCCGTTTACAGGTCGGTTGTTGATGCTAAAACGATTCGATTTTCATGGATATTGAAAACGGGAAGAACCATATCTGAAATCTAACGTCTCGTGACATTGGTGACCAGCATGATCCTGATGTACAATTGAAAACTACGGCATTGGCGGCAAACATGAGATCTACTATGAAGTCACCAAACTCTACTACCATTTTAGCTGGTTTAGGCGCAATGGCCGTCTGCTTGGCTTCGGTGGCTCCAGCTGTTATCCACGCAGAGCCGGGAAAGCTGAAGGCCGGAGAAACCGAACTGAAACCAACCGTGATTGAAGACTTGGCGACTCAAGTACTTCAACGCCATTGTGTATCGTGTCATGGCTCAAAAAAACAAGAGGGCAAGGTTCAGTTAAGTGCGTTAGAAACGATGGACGCAGTCGATCGACAGGCGCTGTTCGCTAAAGTGCAAAGCGTCGTGCATGCCGGCGAGATGCCACCCGAGGAAGCCAAGCAACCAAGTGGCGCCGAGCGTAAAGTGCTCTTGCAATGGCTCAGTAGCCAGCTAACCGGTGAAGCAGCTAAGGCACTCGCTGAAAAGCTATTGCGATTCGAGTACGGTAACGTCGTCAATCACAAGGACCTGTTTTCAGGCGAGTACGCTGACCTGCCGGCCTACACGCCCAACCGCCGATGGCTGATCAGCGAGTTTATCTTCAACGAGAAGATCAATCGCCTACTCAATTACCAACCGACGCGGAGGATCTACGGTATCACACAGCAGGTCGGAGGGGACAGCGGAATCCACTGGAGGCCCAAAACCGAACGCGGGAACAAGTTCCGCAGAACGATTACCAATCCTTACTTATTACCGGAGATGGTCGGTGTACGTTATTCTGCTCATAAACGACTGACAACGGGTCACCTGTTAACAATGGTCGGCAACGCCAAGCGGATTGCTAAGCACATGTCATCCGAGGCGACAATGAAGTCGCACTACCCGGCGATGTACGCGCTGATGCAGACCGAATTGAAGTACCGCGACACGCTGCGTTCGCGAGAACAGTTCCTGAAAACCTATACCTCGATGAACCAGTTACTCAGGAATATCTATGGCGACCAGCACGAGGCTTTGCTGCCCAAACTAATCAGGAAAGAGATCCCGTATCCTGGACCGCCGAAGCATTCAAAAAACGGTGTCCAAAAGCGGCACACGAACCTCGACTTCCTGGGACGCTTTAACCAGGAAGACATCCGCGCCATTCTGCAAGGTATCGCAACCTACAAACGCACGGCCTACGAG
>CAZXJC010000760.1:0-2515 GCA_964640885.1 uncultured Pirellulaceae bacterium
ATTATTTGGTTTTTGCCTGGCGCTCTTAATCGCCGGAGCTTTCTGGGGTGTAGAACTGGTTGCTGAAGACCTGGTGATGACCAACACACGCGGCAAAGGACGTGACCTGGTCGACCTGATCATGCTCAAGACGCACTTCAAAGCCTGGGAGACATTCCAGGAACATGATGAAATGGTTAAGGATGTGCTGGCTGAGTTTGAGAAGCATCAGGTCTACAAGCGGCATGAGATTCTCGGCTTGCAAGGAGATCCCAAACCGACCTGGGTGAAAGTGAAAACCACTCAGGACCAGGAAGAGATTGCGATCATCGAGGGATTGAAGAAGATTCAGAAGCAGCAGTTGGATCGGCAGGCCGAAGACGGCTCGGGGACAAGCAGCTCACCCGCTGAGACGAATGGCACGCCGCAGTCCCGACCCCGCACACAAACTCCCACACCACCTCTGGATGGTAATTCGTTAACTAGTGCCATTGATCAATTAACGGCGGTCCAGGACGATCTTCCGGTCCGCGCCGAGCGGCGTATTCAAACCGATCGGGCTGGCAAGGAATACCATTATTTTGAACCGGTCTACTGGGGCACGAATTGTCGTGCTTGTCATCTCGATACGGTTGGGGTCGGAGCTGAGGCCGCCGCGGGCGGAAATTTGCTCGACGGTGCCGAAGCGCCGTTTGTTGTCGTGAAGGTAGTTTTTCCTTACGGGGAAACCCAGGCAGCCATAAACCGGGCTCGAGCAATCCTGATTGCGGTTGCTATTTTCACGGTCTTTGTCGCGATGATTGCACTCTACGTAATTGTTCGGTATGTCATCGTGCGACCGCTAAAGCATCTCCGTGAAGTGAGTGATTCGATTATCCAGGGCGATTCCGAGCAGCGTGCCAATATTCGTACCAACGACGAATTTGAAGATCTCGCTGAATCGTTTAACCGAATGTTGCGTCACTTAACCGAGGCCCAGAGTGAATTGCGGGATGTGAATACTGATCTGGATAACAAGGTCGATGAGTTGGCTCAGTTGAATATGCGACTGTATGAAATGAATCGGTTGAAGGGAGATTTCCTTGCCAATATGAGTCACGAGTTGCGGACACCGCTCAACAGCATTATTGGATTTTCGGAGGTTTTGCAGGGGATTGGTGCGCTCGATGAGAAGCAGCGGCGTTATGCCGGGAATATCCAGAAGTCAGGGAGGCTGTTACTTGAAATGATCAATGACATTCTCGACCTGGCCAAGATGGAAGCAGGTAAAATGGACCTGCGGCCCTCCGAGTTTGTACTGGAAACTGTCGTGCAAGCTCAGTGTGACATGATGCGGTCCTTGACCGAAGAAAAGAATATCGACCTGGAGGTTCAGGTCACTGGCCAGGAAACACCACTCTACCAGGATCAGGCCAAGGTTCAGCAGATTTTGATGAACTTGCTTTCTAACGCCATCAAGTTTACACCTGAGGGCGGCCGTATTACGGTTGCTGCCCAGCGGGATTCGGAAGACCGATTAGAGATTACGGTTGCCGATACAGGAGTGGGGATCGCGGAAGAAGATCAAGAAGTTATTTTTGAGAAGTTCCGACAGGGAACAGCTGCTTTTGGAGGGGATAATTTAACCCGTGAATATTCTGGGACCGGGCTGGGGCTCTCGATTCTCAAGGAGTTGTGCAAGTTGATGGAGGGTGAGATCAGCTTTGAGAGTAGCCTGGGTATCGGCAGCACGTTTCGAGTTGTGTTGCCCTGGGTTGCCCAAGAGCGACCGCAGCAGGACGGACGGCTGACAGCCAAGCTGGATGACTTGACTAAACTGCAACAACGCGATTTGATTACCCAGGCACGGCTGACAACTGATTCTCCGCCAGCCACTGAAACACCATCCCCGTGAGCCAGCCGGTGCCATGATTGAGAGGGGAGTGGTCTGCTAGACCGAACTTCGTTGGAAATTTTTTGTGGAGTAGTGTGAGGTGATGAGTAGTGCTTCTCAGTCAGGATCAGAAGCGGACGTGCAGCTTTATACCGACGGTGGTTGTAGCGGTAACCCTGGCCCTGGCGGCTGGGCCTTTCTGCTGCGACATGTTTCCAGTGGCCAGGAAAAGGAAGCCAGTGGAGGCGAGCCCGAAACGACCAATAACCGCATGGAATTAATGGCTGTCATCGAGGGCTTGTCGGCCCTTAAGTATGCTTGCCGTGTCGATCTCTTTACGGACAGTGTTTATGTGGGCAAAGGGATCAGCGAGTGGTTGCCACGCTGGAAGGCTAACGACTGGCGCCGTAAGGAAGGAAAACGCCTGGTACCGATTAAGAACGTGGAACTCTGGCAACAGTTAGACCAGTTGTTACAGAAACAACAGGTCAGTTATTACCGGGTGGCGGGACATAGCGGGCATCCGGAAAACGATCGGCCCGGTCGCGGGTCAGCGCCTTCATGACAATCGCATCGAGCTGCGGGGGGATCAGCGCGTTCGAGGCACTCGGCGGCTGGATGTCGACAGCCTTGATCTTTTCGAGGGTCGCTACATCGGAGTCG